>NZ_JACVZN010000008.1:0-82287 GCF_017151895.1 Staphylococcus sp. EG-SA-15
TCGAATGATGTGGTTAGCTCAAAATCAAACACCTTCTTATAAAACTATTAATCGTTTTAGAGTAAATCCTAATACTGATGCATTAATTGAATCTTTATTTATCCAGTTTCATAGTCAATGTTTAAAGCAAAATCTTATTGATCATAATTCAATTTTTATTGATGGTACAAAAGTAGAAGCTAATGCCAATAGGTATACATTTGTGTGGAAGAAAAGTATTCCAAATCACGAATCGAAATTGAACGAAAATTCAAAAACACTATATCGTGACTTAGTTGAAGAAAAGCTGATTTCTATCAAATAATTAATAGAAATCAGCTTTTTTACATTGCCTAAGAACTTAATGTTCCAGCCTGAGCGTGTCATTAACATAATAATAATACAATTTTAGTAGTGTGTATCGCTTATTTTAAAATATTAATCAACTTATCGAGAACATCATCATGTTTATTAGCTTTTTCAACTAATAACTCAGTAAATTTATTATTCGTTTCTTTATTAAATTCACCAGTTACCTCAAGTTTATTCGCTTGTTGGAAAGCTTTAACTTGATTTTCTAAAGCTTTATCAAATTGCGTTGATTCATTATCAACTTTATAACCTAAAGCTGATAAACCAATTTTAATAGTTTTAATATTTTTATCATCGTCTCCAACTTTAAATGTTTTCGTATTAGGAATGACATTTAAAGATTGATATTTAGGTGTGTCAATAGTAACGTCTGGTTTAATGCCTTTACCGTGAATATAATGACCATCTGGCGTTAACCATTTCATTTCAGTATATTTTAACAATGAACCATCCTTAAACTCTCTTGTAGTTTGTACGACACCTTTGCCGAATGTTTTTGACCCATAAACTTTAGCTTTATTATAGTCTTTTAGCGCACCAGTAAACACTTCAGAAGCGCTAGCTGAACCTTCATTCACTAAGATGGATATATCCATGTCTTTCGCTTCTTTTAACGCATCATTAGAAGTTTGAATTGCTTCAGTATCTTTACCTTTTTCTAGTTTAACAACAGTTTTTCCTTTATCGATAAAAATATTTGCCATTTTAACAGCTTCATCTAGTAGTCCACCTGGATTATTTCTTAAATCTAAAACAATCTTTTTCAAACCATCTTTGTGAGCTTTTAGAACTGCATCTTTCAATTCACCTGATGTATCATTCTGGAATTTATTAATAGTAATAACTCCAACTTTACCTTTTTTCTTATACTCAACACTTTTAACATGAATTTTTTCACGTTTAATCTTAACGTCTTTTTCTTCACTACCTCGTTGAACAGTTAAAGTGACTTCAGTGTTTTCTTTACCACGAACATCTTTGACAACTTCATCTAATGCTTTACCTTTAATTGATTTTCCATTTACTTTAGTAATGACATCTTTAGGACGAATGCCAGCACGTTCTGCTGGAGATCCCTTCATAGGACTAGTAACCATAATTTGATCATTTTTCTTTTGCATTTCTGCACCAATACCTACAAAATCACCTGAAACACCTTCATTAAAGGATTTCGTTTGTTCTTTTGTTAAATATTCAGAATAAGGATCTTTTAATTCTTTGACCATGCCATCAATTGCAGCTTTACTTAACTTGTCAGAGTCCTGTTTTTTGTAATAATCACTATTTAAGATTTTATACACATTTTCAATTTTATTTAAGTTTGCTTGATCAGTTTTGTTTAAACCACTTATTTTTTGATTTATAAAAATATATGCAACAACTGTGATGACAGCTGTTATTAGGATTGTACCAATTAATATTGATATGAATTGCCAACGTTTTAAGTGAACGCGTTTCGATGAATTAGTTTCTTGGTCTTGATTGCTTGTTGCAATTTCAGCGCGTTCATCATCGGATGAAGATGTGTGTTGCTTATCATCCATTGTATCACTTCCTTATTATGTATTATGTACTTTTAAATTCTGTGTAGTTAATCATATCAATTTATGCAAGATAGCGCACCATATTTCACTATAATTGATTAATTTTTAGTCACAACTTAGTTTATTTTAAATTAAAACCAGGATAACGAATTGCATCACCCTGGTTCTAACTATTATTATTAAAAATTATATTAAAATTTTAGCCATTCCGTATATTCTTCATATAAATCATCAAATACAGACATTGGCAATGTGAAATCACCATGTGTCTCAATATAATCAGACAGTATGTTAAAATCATCATCGTGTTTTGGGAAAGCAAGATCGTCAAATATCTCTTCTGCTAGACGACCTTTATCGTCGTGTCGACCACGAACTGTCATGACAAATTGATAAAACGAATAGTTTTTCATTAGTTCATTGTCACATCAATCACTTTTGTTTCACCTTTAATCACAGCATTTTCATCATAAATATTAATTGAAGCTGCTTGATCAGTGTTAGTAATTATAATTGGTGAAATTACAGATTTAGCGTTATTATTAATATATTCAAGGTTGAATCTTACTAATGGATCTCCGACGTTAACTTCGTCACCACTAGACACTAACACTTCAAATCCTTCACCGTCTAATTGAACTGTGTCTAAACCGATATGAACTAATAATTCTAATCCGTTATCTGCTTTTAACCCAATCGCATGCTTAGTTGGAAAGACATTGTCAACACGTCCTGCAATTGGAGACACAACTTCTCCTTCAGTTGGATTAATACCAAAACCTTCGCCCATCATTTTTTGTGCGAATACAGGATCTGGAATATCTTCAATTTTCACGAATTCTCCAGTTAATGGTGCATAAATTGCGATATCTTTCTGAACTTCTTTGCCTTTTCCGAATAATTTTTTAAACATACTTTCCACTCCTACTTATCAAAATGTGATATTAAATCGCCATAACCCAATTCTTCTAACTTTTCATATGGAATAAATTGAATTGCAGCGGAATTGATACAGTATCTTAAGCCGCCACTTTCTTTAGGTCCATCATTAAAGACATGTCCTAAATGACTATTTGATTCTTCTGAACGCACTTCAGTTCTCAACATACCAAATGATTTGTCGACTAATTCTATAATTTCATCGTCATCAAGCGCTTTGGAAAAGCTAGGCCATCCACATTCAGAATGAAACTTTTCTTCAGATGTAAATAAAGGTTTACCAGAAATTTTATCTACATAAATTCCTTTAGCAAAATGATTCCAATATTCATTCATAAATGGTGGTTCAGTGCCGTTTTCTTGTGTAACAATATATTCTATATCTGTTAGTTCACTTTTATCTTTTTTAAGCATTTTGATTCCCCCAATGTGATTCTATAAACGCTTTTCTACCTGAACCACGTTGATATTGGTAATAATGTACCGGGTTCTTTTTGTAATAATCTTGATGGTAGTCTTCAGCTGGATAGAAATTTTTATATGGTTTAATAGGTGTAATCACTGGTTTCTTGAAAATACCTTGTTCATTTAATTGTTGCTTTTTAAACTCAGCAGCCTTTTTCTGATGTTCATCATGATAGAAAATGACTGGTTGATAGCTTTCGCCTCTATCGAAAAATTGCCCTTGATCATCAGTTGGGTCAAATGTTTTGAAATATATGTCTAATATATTTTCAAAGGAAGTAACCTCTGGATCAAACGTAATTTGTACTGCTTCGACATGGCCGGTTTGATTCGTACATACCTGTTCATAAGTTGGGTTGTCAACATGACCGCCACTATAACCAGATACGACTGACTTGATGCCTGGATATGATGTAAATGGTTTAACCATGCACCAGAAACATCCTCCTGCTAATGTTGCATATTCTTTTGTCATATGAATTACCTCCTCTATCTATCTAATTATAAATTTAGTCTATAAAGGATTGAAATGGAAGTAATTAACACTGAAAAGATTAAATTTACTTCTTAAGGACTACGAGGCCAATCGCACCTTGACCAGTATGTGCAGAAATAACTGGTGTAGTTACATTTATATCGTAATTATTCACATGAAAAGCTTCATTAAAAACTTTCTTCAATTTATCAACATATTCAATGACGTTAGCATGTGCGACACCAATGGATTTGATTTCATGATCTCCTATAAATTCAGCAATTTCCTTTTTCAAGTATTGGATACTAGAATTTTGAGTTCTCGCATTGTGCACAAGCTCTAAGCGACCATCATCTAGTGTACCAATTGGTTTAATTTTCATAAGATTACCAATCAAACCTTTTGTTTTACTAATTCTGCCACCTTTAATTAATTGATTCAATTGCCCTATAACTACAAATAATTTAATGTTTTCTCTTAAATGATTTAACTTTTTAACTATTTCAGAAGTTGAGACACCTTCTTTTACAAGCTCTACTAGGTGTTGTATTTGATACCCTAAACCAAAAGAAATAGATTTTGAATCAATAACAGTTACATTAGCATCTACCATTTGACTTGCTTGGTAAGCAGTGTTATATGTACCACTTAATCCTGAAGAAAGATGAATACTTATGATTTCAGAGCCATCTTTTCCTAGTTCTTCATAAGCAGATATAAATTCACCTATGGCTGGCTGACTTGTCTTTACATCTTCATCATTTTCAATATGATTAATAAATTCTTCTGATGTAATATCTACTTGGTCAACGTATGAAGCTCCTTCAATAGTTAAACTTAAAGGAATTACATGAATGTTGTTTGCTTCTAAGTATTCTTTAGATAAATCGGATGTTGAGTCTGTTACTATAATCTGTTTTGTCATGGTCGTTTTCCCCCTTATTTTTTACGAATTAAATGTAGAAAGGTATGTGGAATTGTATTTTTCTCATCTAGTTTACCTTCAACTGAAGAGGCAACTTCCCAGTCTTCAAATGTATAAGGTGGAAAGAACGTATCACCACGGAATTTACCTTCAATAACAGTAATATACATGTCGTCCACTTTATCAATCATTTCTTCAAATAATGTTTGCCCTCCAAATATGAAAACATGGCCCGGTAGTTGGTAAATATCTTCAATAGAGTGAATTACATCAACGCCCTCTACGTTGAAACTTGTATCTGAAGTAAGTACAACATTTCGACGATTCGGTAGTGGTTTACCAATCGATTCAAATGTCTTACGACCCATTACTAAAGTATGACCTGTTGATAATTTTTTAACATGCTTCAAATCATTTGGTAGGTGCCAAGGTAATTGATTTTCAAAACCAATTACTCGTTGCAAGTCATGTGCAACTAGAATGGATAAAGTCATAATTATCCTCCTTCTTCTATCATTTCATTTTTTATTACTAAGTTATCTTTAATTTAACACAATTTTTATCATAAAGTGTGATAGAAATAATGATTTTGCATAATTTATGAAAACGTTTAACACAAAAAAGTACTTTTTTGCACTTGAAAATACTATGATGTCATTTTGCTGTCTATATGGTTAGCTAACTATGCAATGACTACACTGCTATTGGAGCTTTTATTGCTGGATGTGATTTATAGTCAACAATTTCCAAATCTTCATAATTTATGTCGAAAATAGACTTGTCACTGTTAATTTTTAATGTTGGAGGATTGAAGCTTTCACGTGCTAATTGTGTTTGAATCGCATCAATATGATTTGAATAAATATGTGCATCTCCAAATGTATGCACAAATTCTCCTACTTCAAGTCCACATTCTTTGGCAATAAGGTGTGTCAATAAAGCGTAGCTTGCGATATTAAATGGCACACCTAAAAAGATATCTGCGCTACGTTGGTATAACTGGCAACTTAACTTACCATCTTGGACATAAAACTGGAACATGGTATGACAAGGCGGAAGTGCCATTGTATCAATTTCTGTTGGATTCCATGCAGATACGATGTGTCGTCTTGAATCTGGATTATGCTTAATTTGTTCAATTACTGTTTTAAGTTGATCAAAATGATTACCATCTTTATCAACCCAATCTCGCCATTGTTTACCATAAACATTTCCTAAATCACCGAATTGCTTCGCAAAAGTATCATCTTCAAGAATACGTTGCTTAAATTGTTTCATTTGTTCTTTATATTGTTCGTTAAATTCAGGATCACTCAATGCACGATGCCCGAAATCTGTCATATCTGGACCGTTATACTCGTCTGATTTTATATAATTTTCAAAAGCCCATTCGTTCCAAATATTATTATTATATTTTAATAAGTATTGGATGTTTGTATCTCCTTTAATGAACCATAATAATTCGGTTGCTACTAATTTAAAAGAAACTTTCTTTGTCGTTAATAGTGGAAATCCTTTAGATAAGTCAAAGCGAAGTTGATGACCAAATTTCGAAATCGTACCTGTATTTGTGCGATCATTTCGTGTATTTCCTATTTCTAAAACTTCTTCACAAAGACTGTGATATGCTGCATCAAATGAATTCAACATATGCGATAACACCTCATTTTCATTATTTATAGTATGTATATTTAGTTTGATATAACTTAATTTTATGTAGCATTTTGTTATCACTCATTTTAGGAATATGATATTAATATCATGAATTCCGTTACTTTATTTATAAAATGCTGATTAAGTACCTACCACATCGTAACGTGATATATGTTTCCAATTGGTAATTGTTTACCCAAATCTATAACTTTAATGCTAAAAAATTTTAAAAAAGAGGTTAACACATGATTTGAATATTATGTTTGATGTCCTATTAAAACAGTTAAATTTCTAGAAAATATAGTTGGTAAAAACGGACTTTATTTAACAAATAGAATACAACTATATTCTCTATTTTCAATGACAGACACCATTTTTAATATTATAAAATGTGTTAACCTTTATATTTATTTATGTGTACTATTTACAATTTTCGTCAAAGGCATCCTTTAAGTCCATTGCAATGTCATTAATATCTCTACCTTCGATAAATTCTCTAGGCATAAAATAAACTAAATCTTGACCTTTGAATAAAGCATACGAAGGACTAGATGGTGCTTGCTGAATGAATTCTCGCATTGTAGCAGTTGCTTCTTTATCTTGCCCAGCAAAAACTGTAACTGTATTTGTAGGTCTATGTTCATTTTGTGTTGCAACTGCTACTGCAGCTGGTCTTGCTAATCCAGCTGCACAGCCGCATGTAGAGTTAATAACTACAAAAGTAGTGTCATCAGCATTTACTTGGTTCATATACTCCGATACTGCTTCGCTCGTTTCTAAACTTGTAAAACCATTTTGAGTTAATTCGCCACGCATTTGTTGCGCAATTTCTTTCATATAAGCATCATATGCATTCATATTTAATTCCTCCAATTAAATTGTTCTGTTTGCCATTTGTTTCCATACTGAACCAAGTGCCTCATCTCCGTTTTCAATACGAGATATGGCCATTTCAATTTGTAATTTAACTTCAAACGCATTGTCATTAATATGGGCTTTTAGTGCGGGAAGCTGCTCTGCATTACCTTCATCAAAGATAAACATAGCAGCACGCCACCTAACGATTTTCTGTGGATCATCTAATAGTAGCACCATTTCTGGTAGTGCCTCTGGATACCCTAAATCGCTTATGCAATCCCCTGCTGTTCTTCTTACAGCAGGACTTTTATCACGAAGCCCCTTATATAAATACGGTAAAATTTCTTTACTTTCAATCATACCTAATAATACAATCGCTTGACGTCTAACCGGTACTTTTTCATCAGATAAAGCTAAATCAAGTAGCGGTATATCTTCAAAAGTCGGCTTTGGAAAATGGTTTAACATTCGTAATCGAGTCTTCCAATTATCAGTTGCATGATATTCATCCAAAGAGACATGTCGATAGAAATGATAATTATTAGTTGCGTGATTTTCTTCTAAAGCATGTTTTACCAATACGGGTAACTGTGATTCTGGATAGGTAGCTAGCACTTCTTCTAGGACACCATCCATTACTTCTTCAATATTTCCATAGCGATTTCCTAAATCTAGCCATTTACGCATAAAAACAATATTGTCATGTGCTGTTTGCGCTTGAGTCATATGATCAACATATGTTTGTGGTAATTGTTCTCTTAATTCTTGGTCAGCAGAAGTTAGCTTAATTTGATACGGTATACCCTTAAAAGTTAATAATTCAGCTTTAATTTCACCAAAATGATTGTCAATTTGAGGTTCATTTACAGATTCTAAAACCTTATTCGCATCAGAAAAAGCAGCTTTAATATCAGGTAATATGACTTCCCAATCAGCTTTTGGTGCCTTATCAACAGCTAAGAAGTTCATGACATGAAAAATGGAAGTGATACCATCTATAGATAACAACTGATTTATAAATCTTGGTTGTGTTTCTTCTACTTTTTTATAAGTATTAGATAACTTGTCTTCTCTTGTATATGACAAAACAACTTTCATTGTATTTGGACTTGGTGTTGGCTCTATACGTAAAATTTCCATATACTTTATTCCCCCCGAATACTAGTTGATGAAAAATTTATTCGAATACAGCCTCTACTTTTGGCAATACTGTTTCCCAATTTGCGTCATTTTCTTTATCTACTGAAATAAAGTCCATAACATGGAAAATTGATTTAACGCCTTCAACCTTTAAGATGTCATTAATAAATGCTGGCTGTGAATCATCAACTTTAGTATACGTATCTGATGTCATACCTTCTCTGCTTTCACTAAGTGTAATCTTCATTGTGTTGTGGTTCGGTGTTTCTGATATAGATATAATTTTCATTTGACTTCCTCCTATTGAAGTTCATTTCCTAATTGTTTTATTTCTTTCCCTATTGAACACTCATTGATACAAAAATGATGCGCCTTCGTTTTCCCCTCTAATTTACGCAGACGAGTTTTGATTGGACATTGATTGCAATAAGTATTCATTAAATCATCTATTTTCGCGAGTGCATTTTGCTCTGAAAAAGTTAAAATACGCGACACTTCCTTTATTACTTCAAAATATTGCAACCTTGTAAATAAGTGTTACTGTTTTAAATTTGACATAAAAATATTATAACATTTTTGACCCTAAGATTTGAATGAAACCTTTTACAATTCTATACGTAAAATGTATTTATATTCAAATGCTATTGCATCGCAAACGATTTTTCAGTAAAATGAGTAAGTTATTTATTGAGCGGTTTCTAAACACCCGCATGATCAAAATTTAGGAGGACATTTTAATATGTATAATGAAATTTTAGGACTAGTTACGTTTATTGCAACGTTCGTACTTATGGTACTTATGTATCGCTTTTTTGGTAAACAAGGTTTAATTGCATGGGTTGCAATTGGCACAATCATTGCCAACATACAAGTGATTAAAACTGTAGAAATCTTTGGTATTTCAGCAACTTTAGGTAATGTCATGTTTGCTTCTATTTATTTAGCAACAGATATATTAAACGATATTTATGGGCGTAGAGTTGCAAAAAGAGCAGTTTGGTTAGGCTTTTCATCAACATTAATTATGATTATTGTTATGCAATTGTCATTACATTTTATTCCTGCACCAGAAGATATGGCACAAAAAGCATTACACGCAATCTTTGATGTTGTGCCACGTATTGCTTTAGGCTCAATCGTCGCATATATTATTGGTCAACATATTGATGTATTTATCTTTTCACTAATTAAAAAAGTATTTAGTTCTGATAAAACGTTTTTCATCCGTGCATATGGTAGTACATTTTTAAGCTCAATAATTGATACAGCTTTATTTGTAGCTATCGCTTTTATCGGAAGTTTACCTGGTACAGTTGTATTTGAAATATTTATTACAACTTACGTATTAAAATTAGCTTCAACAGTTTTCAATGTACCATTTGGATATATTGCTAAATCATTTTATCGTAAAGGTAAGATTGATAAGTTAGATCAAGGCTATTAACGCACTTACTACACAAAAGAATAAGTTTTAAGGGAGTGGGACAGAAATGATATTTTCGCAAAATTTATTTCGTCGTCCCACCCCAACTTGCATTGTCTGTAGAAATTGGGAATCCAATTTCTCTTTGTTGGGGCCCATCCCCAACTTGCACATTATTGTAAGCTGACTTTTCGTCATCTTCTGTGTTGGGGCCCACACCCCAACTCGCATTGCCTGTAGAATTTCTTTTCGAAATTCTCTGTGTTGGGGCCCACACCCCAACTCGCATTGCCTGTAGAATTTCTTTTCGAAATTCTCTGTGTTGGGGCCCCTGACTAGAATTGAAAAAAGCTTGTTACAAGCGCATTTTCGTTCAGTCAACTACTGCCAATATAACTTCGTAGAGCATAGAACATTGATTTATGTCCCAGCCTGAAGATGATTTTTTTAGGAAGTATATTACAGTACTACGTATTAGAAAATCATCTTTTAATCAGCGAGTATTTTAAACACGTGTTACTTATTTAAGTGATGCGTGTTTTTTAATGGATTATCCAACATATTTTGTATTACAGTAATAGTAACTTTAACTAAGTATTGAATAGAAAGTAGGTTTATTATGGCGAAAATAAATTTTGATGCTGCGACGAAAGGAAATCCAGGCATAAGTACATGTGCCATTGTAATCAAAGAAGATGAGCAGCATTATACATATACACATGAGTTAGGCGAAATGGATAACCACACTGCAGAATGGGCTGCTTGTATCTATGCATTGAAACACGCCCGTGAATTAAACGTTAGCAATGCGTTGTTGTACACTGACTCTAAGTTAATTGCGGATAGTGTTAACGCTGGTTATGTAAAAAATGCAAAATTTAAACCTTATTTTGATCAATTGGAAATATTTGAACAAGATTTTGATTTATTATTTGTTAAATGGATTCCGAGAGAACAAAACAAAGAAGCGAATCAACACGCACAGCAAGCATTGTACAAATTAATTAAAAAGAACAAATAAAAGGAGCACCGACTGACATAATTTCAATCGGTGCTCCTCTTTTTATCGAAGAAACAAATTACTTTTTATTTTTTTTAGATTTCTTTTTCTTCTTTTTAGCTGCTAGCTTTTTAGAAGGTTTTTTTGATGCCGACTTTTTCCCTTTGGATTGGTTATCTTTTTGATTTTTCTTTTTAGCCAATAATAAAGGTGCGTCATCTTCATTAGATTCAATACTAGTTGTTGTTTCAACATCTACCTCTTTATCTTTGCGTCGTTTTGCGATTAAGATTGGTGAATGTTCGTTATCTTGCAACACTTTTTCATCTGTGTTTTCATTTGTAACTTCCACATCTTCTTCATCTTCTTTACGACGACGTTTTGGTAAGAAGAACGGCGTATGTTTAACTTTATCGAGTGACTCGCCATTATTTAGCGAATCTTTTTCTTCAACAGTAACATCTTCTTCATCTTCTTTTCTGCGACGTTTCGCAAATAAAAGTGGTAAATGTTTTGTATCGTCTAAAGTCTCTTTTATTGAATCTTTATTATTATCTCTTATTTCTAATTCTTCCTCTTCATCTTCTTTACGACGACGTTTGGCAATGAAGAACCAGAAACTAGCTAGTAAGCCAGAGATACCCACCACACCAATAGCGTTTTTAATAACATTACCGAAATTATTACTAAAGTGACGCATATGAAGTGGATCAATGTCATCATCTTCATCAATTTTCTTTTTATGTCCAATAGTCGAACTGTTAAATGGATGATTTGCAGTTCCATAACCAATTGTTAAATGGCTATTAGATTCATTTCCAGTACTTGACGATTGTTTAGCACGATCAGATATTACAATTTGTACTGCTGAAATTCGAGCAATACCATTGTTCAATGCAGCCTCAACTTGCTGTAATGTATGCGCATTATTAATATCTCTAATTGTTTCAAGCACAATTTCGTTAATTTGATTCATTGCTGCTTGTTTTTCATCAGTTGTGCCAATTTCACTATTTCGAATACTATTTATTTTTTCATTTGAAAAGTCTTTAATTCTACTAATTGCTTCTTGCTTGCGTTTAGCTAGTTCTTTTGCTGTTGGATTAGCTGCTTTCATTTGAGCTTTAAATTGTTCCAATTGCTCACTTATTTCATCGATGCTTTGCGCACGTTGAATCGCTTGAATTGCTTGTTCTTTTAATTGATTTAACTTAGCAATAGCTTCTTGCTTCTCTTTATCTGTTAGATCAGTACGAGCTTTGATTTCATCAATCATATGTTGAATTGCATCTTCAATCGATTTAATTGCATTTGATTTTGCTTGTTCAATCGTAAATTGTTCTGGATTAAATTGTTCAATATGCGCTTGTTCTTGTTGTTGAATTTCTTCAACTGAATGAACATCAGGTGCATTGTTAATATAATCAATTGCTTGTTGTTTAAGCTTATTAACTTCTGCAATTGCAGCTTCTTTTTGTTCCAGTGTTAATGTCACACTATTATTGATTTCATCAATCTTTTGTTGTGCCGCATTTTCGATTGATTCAATTGCCTGTTGTTTGACTACTGACAATTCTTTTTCTACAACTTTTACAGGAACATTAACAATCACTTTTGATCCATCAAGCAATGTAACTTCAACTTTTGCTGTTAAGCTATCAGAAATCGTTGCAGTTGATGGTGTATCGATAACTTCTGCTGAAAGCTGATCAATTAAGTTTATGTGTGCAAGAATATCTTGTTCTGTAATGATGTCATCACGATGTACAATGAGTTCACCATTAACTAGGATTTGCTCAGGTGTTGCTTCAAAAATTTCATTTACAGCAGGTTGTTCATCAACCTCCCATACATGTGTATTTCTAATGTCATCTAAACCTAAGTTTAATCCTCGATTTAATTGATCTATAGTTTGAGCATTCTCAACGTTTTGTAGTGCTCGTTTTTCAGCTTCGTCAATTTCTTTGAGCGCTTTTGCTTTTTGCTCAGGTGTTAAATCTGGATTTGAATTGATTTGATCACGCTTCGCATTAGCTAAGGCTTTTATTGCATTTTTCGCATCTTCTTTAGCTTTCACTAAATCTTTGATGTCTTGTAATGCTTGCGCAAGTTGTGCTTTTGCCTGCTCAATTTCTTCTTTAGTCAGCGCATTGTTAATGTCGTTATGACCTTGTTGAAGTATTTGATTAATTCGATCTTTAAGTGCTTGTTTTTCCTTATCTGTTAGATTTGGATTTTGATCGATTTCGTCAATTAATGATTGAACTTGCTTATCAACGTCTTTATTGGCATCAATTTTAGCTTTTGGTATTTCATTGGCATGCACTTGTTCAATCGCGTGGTTGCCTGCTGTTTGAACTTGAGATACAGCCTGATTACTTGTTGCTTTATTAATGTTGTTGATGATGCTGTTTGCCAATTCTTCTGCTTTATTTTTCGCAATATGCTTGTCTTGATCCGTCGCATTTGAAGCTTCGATTTCTTTTAGCTTATTAGCTAAAGCTTGATTAATAGATTGAATTGCCTTGTCTTTAGCATCTTGTAGTCGTTGATCACCATTAAGATTATGGATTGCATCATTGACTGTTTGAATTGCGCCGTTAATATCATTCACATTTGTGTTATCACTATTTAGCAATGTATTTGCTAGACGTTTGGCATCATCGAAGTTTGTTTTAGCATTATCGTCAGCGTTTTGGTAATTGACAGTTTGCTCTGCATTTGGAATTTCATTGTCAACTAAATGTTTCAATGTTTCCATTGCATCATTTAAGTCAATTTGATTATTAACAATATCTGTTACATCTGATACAGTATCGGCATTGTTAATTGCTTTATGTGCAAGATCTTGTTGCTGTTGATTTAATCCATTTAACGAATTAACAAACGCATTTGCTTTATCTTTGGCATTTGCAAGGTTTTGGTCTCCATTTAATGCATTTTGAGCATCGATAATATTTTGTTTCAATTGCTCTGCTTCAGCTTTTGCAATTGCATTACCTTGCACTTTATCTAACTCATGTGCTGCATTCGCAATTGCATTATCATAATTTGCTTTCAAATTGTCATCTGCATTGATGTAATTTGTGCTGCTGATAACACCAAGGTGCTGTTCGTCAATATATTGTTGTACTGCACCCATTGCATTATCTAATTTAGTTGCTCTATTAATTGCTCGAGATGCTTTATTTAGCGTTTCAGCATTATTAATTTGTTGGATTGCTAATTGTCTTTGAGCATTGTTTAGATGTGTTAATTGATCCAATCTTTGTAATGCTTCAGACTTACGATTATTAAGTCTTTCTTCACCATTTAATGCCTGTTTCGCTGCCGTTACTGCATCATTTAATTTGATAACTTGTTCTGCAGTTAAGTTTTGACCAGTCGATTTATCAAGTGCTTGTTTCGCTTTATCAACCGCTTCATCATATACTTGTTTGACTTGTGTATCTGCATTGACATAGTTCGTGCTACCTTTCGTGCGTCCTTCATTGCCAGTGATTTCTTCTGACAATTGATCCATTGCACGATTAAGTGCCTTAGCCTCATCTACAATTTGTTGGATTTGATTTAAATCGTTTGATTGATCGATGCGACCTTTAAATCCATCTTGTTGAGCATTGTTTAATGCATTCAATTGGTCGATGTCATGTTTACCATTTGTTTTAGCAAGTGCTACACGTTCATCACCATTTAATGCTTGTTTTGCATTTAAAATATTTTGAAGTGCTTGATCCACTTGTTGCTTATTCGCATTTTGTTTCAATACATTTTCAGCATCAGCAATCGCTTGTTTATAAGCCTTTTGCTTATCTGAATCTGCTTGCGTGTAATCAACTGTTTGCTCAACATTTGTATGATCATTAACAGCTTGTTGTAATTGATCCATTGATTGGTTCAATTGCGTTGCTTGATCTACTAATTCAGCGATTGGTTGAAGTTGCGTCGCTTGATCAATGTTTTGTTTAGCAGTTGCGATTTGATCAGCATTTAAATGTGTTAATTGGTCAATAGTTTGTTTCGCTTGTGTTTTAGCTTCAGCGACTCTCTCATTACCATTTAACTCATTCACTTTTTCTTGAAGCTTAGTTAATGCTTGTTCTACAGCGTCTTTATTCGCATTTGAACCATTAGTTGGATCTGTAATGCTTTGTGCAGCTTGTAACGCTTGATCTACTGCTTCTTTTTTATCAGTTGACGCTTCAGTGTAATTTGGTTGAGCCTTATCTGTATTCACTTGATCAACTTTATTTTTCAATGTTTCCATCGCGTGATCAAGTTCAGTAGCAGTTTGAACATGTTGTGCAACCTCTGTTCTTGTAGGCGCTGCATTTATAGCATCAGTTAAAGCTTGTTGTTGAGCATGATTTAAGTTTGGTAATGCATTAACAGTCGTTACTGCTTGTTGTTGATCACGAGCAAGTTTTTGATCACCATGTAGGTTATCTTTTGCAGTTGTTACTGCTTGTGTTAATTGTTCAACTTGTGCTTTATCGAGTGTTGGATTACCTGTTTGGTTAATTAAATCTTTGGCTTGTTGTACTGCTGCTTGGTATGCATCCTTTTGTGGCTTATCTTCATTGATAAACTTGCTACCAGATTCTGTTTGTTGTTGATCTTGAATACTATTACGTAATGCTTCCATTGCTTGATTAAGTGCTTTTGCTTCAGCTAATTTTTGTGCTACTTGATCACGAGTTGCTGCGTTGTTTATTTGACTTTCAAGTGCTTGACGTTGCGGATTGTTCAAACCATTTAATTGATTTAAATCAGTAACCGCATGTTGTTTATCGTCTGCAAGTTTTTGATCACCATGTAAGTTATCTTTAGCTTGGTTAACAGCTTGTGTCAATTGTTCAACTTGTGCTTTATCAAGCGTTGGATTGCTAGTTTGATTAATCAAATCTTTGGCTTGTTGTACTGCTGCTTGGTAAGCATCTTTTTGCGGTTTATCTTCATTAATAAACTTGCTACCAGATTCTGTTTGTTGTTGATCTTGAATGCTATTACGTAATGCTTCCATTGCTTGGTTAAGTGCTTGTGCCTCAGTTAATTTTTGTGCTACTTCGCCACGAGTTGTTGCATTATTGATTTGATTTTCTAGTGCTTGACGTTGTGGTGTATTCAAGTTAGACAAGTTATTTAACGTTTCTGTTGCACGTTGCTTATCTTGAGCTAATTTTTGATCACCATGTAAGTTGTTTTTAGCATCAGTCACTGCCTGTGTCGCTTGATCAATGATTGATTTAGCTAATGTAGGATCAGTTGTTTTGTTAATCAAATCTTTCGCGTGTTGTACAGCTTGCGTATAAGCATCTTTTTGTGCTTGATCTTCATTAATAAATTTACTACTTGCTTCAGTTTGTGGTTGATCTTTAATACTTTCTTTTAATGCTTTCATCGCTTCATTTAATGCTTGCGCTTGTGCAATGATTTCAGCCACTTTATCACGAGTTGTTGCATTATTAATTTGATTTTCTAGTGCTTGTTGTTGTGCTGGTGTTAATTGATCTAAATGATTTAGAGAATTTCCAGCAGTTTGCTTATCTTGCGCTAATCGTTCAACACCGTCTAATGCATTTTTAGATGATGTTACTGCTTGTGTCGCACTTGTTACATTACCTTTATTGATAGTTGGATTATTTAATCCTGCAATGATAGACTCAGCATTTTGAACTGCTTCATCATATGCTTGTTTTTTATTCGGTTCTGCATTGACATATGCACTGCTCATACGTGTTGCATCTTTGTCAGCAATACTTTGTTGCAATGCATCCATAAGTTGATCTAATGCTTGTGCTTCAGTCAAATCTTGCTTAACTGCTGTTCTAGTTGTTTCGCTATCAATTAACGTATCTTCCATATGTTTTTGTGCATTGTTTAGATGTGCTAATTGACTAACCGTTTGTTTAGCATGATCTTTATCATTTTGTAATTTCACATCACCATGTAATGCTGCTTTCGTTGTATTCACAGTTGCCGCTGCTTGATTAATCGCATTATTATCTAATGTTGCAGTTTGTTCATTGATAATATTATTTGCGGCTTGAACAGCTTGATCATAGTTTTGTTGCTCTGGTTGATCTTCGTTGATATATTTGCTATTTGCTTTAGTTGCTGCGTTATCTTGAATGCTCTGTCTTAAACCATGCATTGCTTGGTTAAGCGTATTCGCATTTTGTTCAATTTGATGAACTGCAGTTACTAAAGTTGCAGCTGTAACTTGGTCTTTTAATGCTGTTTTTTGAGGATCATTTAAGCTTGTTAAAGCATCAATTGCTTGCGTCGCATTTGTTTTAGCAACTTGTAAATTATGATCTCCATTTAACGCTTGAAGTGTTGTTTGAACTTTAGTAATAGCTTGTTCTACTTCTATTTGGTTCGCATTTTGACCAGTTTGTTTGTTAATCATTGCTGCTGCTTCATTTACCGCTGTATTATAAGCAGTTTGTTTATCAGTATCAGCATTGATGAAGTTACCACGTTGTTCAACGGCTTGTTGATCTGCAATCGCATTAATTAAGTTACCCATCGCAGTATTTAAAGATTCTGCTGTTTGTTTGTGACCATTAACTGCAGCAATATCAGATGATTGCGTAATTTGTGATTGTAACTGTTGCTTTTGCGCATTATTCAAATGATCTAATTGATCAAGTCTATTGTTCGCTTCTTGCTTAGCTGCTGCAAGGTTTTCATCACCATCTAATGCAACTTTCGTATTATTCACTTGTGTCGTTGCACCATTAACATCATCTGGATTCATCGTAGGCGATGTAGTTTGATTAATGATATTATTAGCAGCTGTTACAGCTTGGTTATAGTCATTTTGTCTTTGCGCAGTTGCATCATGATAATCTTCAGATGCTAATGTCGTTTGATTATCCGCAACACTATTTCTTAATAATTCCATCGCATGATCTAACGTTTGTGCTTTTTGATTAATCGTAGTGACATCTGTAACAAGTGGCGCTTGTGTAATTTGACTTTCAAATGATTGTTTTTGTGCATCATTTAAGTGTGTTAAGTTCGCCAATTGTTGTTTTGCTTGTTGTTTTGCATTTGCCAAATTGTCATTACCATTTAATGCTTGTTTCGCTGCGTTCACTTCATTAGTGATGCTTTCAACTTGTGCTTGTACTTCATTAGTACCACTTTGTTTATTCAATAATGCTTCAGCTTTTGCTACTGCCTGTTTATACGCATTTTGTTTGTCAGGATCTGCATTTAAGTAATTACCGTCCGCTAATGTTTGAGCTTTATCATTAATAGCTTGTGATAATTGATCCATTGCATGATCTAGGCTTGTTGCTGTTTGTTTAACTTGGTTCACTGTAGCAATTTCAGGCGATTGATCGATTTGACCTTTTAATGCTTGTTTTTGAGCATCGTTTAAATGCGTCATCCCACTTACGGCATCTTTAGCATTTTGCTTTTCAGTTGCCAATTTAGCTTCACCGTTTAAGCCATTTTTAGCATCAGTCACTTGAGTTAATGCACGTGTTATTTCATCTGGGTTAAGCGTTGGATTTGTCGTTTGATTGATAATACCTTCCGCTTGAGACACTGCATTTGTATATGCTGTTTGCTTATCGGCATCAGCATCATGATAGTTCTCACTTGCTTTGACAGTATCTTTGTTTGCAATACCTTGTTTCAAGTTACTCATTGCTGTATTCACATTTTGTGCATTTTGTTTAGTTTGTTCAACTGTAGCTAACGCTTGTGCTTGATTGATTTGGTTACGTAATGCATCACGTTGTGGTTGATTTAAATCGCGTAACGTATCAAGATTTGCTAAAGCATCCTGTTTCGCTTGTGCTAATTTTTCATCACCGTTTAATGCATCTTTCGCTTGATTCATAGTTGTAACTGCTTGTGTTACTGTATCAGGCGTCAATACAGGTGTTGGTGTGCCATTTGCGATTTGTTGCGCTTGGTTAGCTGCATTGTTATATGCTTGTTGTTTGTCTTGATCTGCTTGTGTAAAGTCAACTGATTGTGGTACTTGACTGTTTGCTTGAATTTGTTGTTTCAACGTACCCATTGCATTATTTAACGCATCAGCATTTTGCTTAATAGCATTAACACCTGTAACAAGATCTGCATGTGATACTTGATCTTTTAATGCTGATTTTTGTGGTTGATTTAAGTTTGGTAAATGATCGATTGCTGTATTCGCATTGTCTTTAGCAACTTGTAAGTTATGGTTACCGTTTAAATCACCCTTAGCTTGAGTCACTTGTTGTAACGCTTGAGCCACTTGTTGTGGATCCACGTTTGCATTTGGTGTACCACTAATGATTTGTTCAGCATGTGCTACCGCATTGTTGTAAGCATTTTGCTTATCAGTATCAGCATTGACAAAGTTACCATTTGCTTTAGTTTGGTCTTTATCTGCAATACCTTGTTTCAATTGTGTCATTGCTTGATTTAAATCTTGTGCTGTTTGCTTAATCGTGTTTACATTTGCAACAGTTTGCGCAGCATCGACTTGTTGTTTTAATGCATCTTTTTGCGCTTGATTTAAATCATTTGCATTTGTAATTACTTGTTTCGCTGCATCTTTTGCACGTTGTACATTGTCATTACCATTCAATGATTGTTTCGCTTCGTTCACACGTTGCATCGCTTGTTCCACTTCAGTTTGACTTGCATTGCTGCCATTTGCTTTAGATAAAATACCTTCTGCATGTGAAACCGCATTAGTATAATCATCTTTCTTAGCTTGATCTGCATCAGTAAAGTTAATGCTATTTAATGTCTCAGTTTTATCTTGTAATGCATTGTTTAAGTTAGTCATAGCATTATTCAGATTTTGAGCATTTTGCTTAACATTATTAACTGTTGCAATATCTGGTGCTTGTTCAACTTGAGTTGTTAGCGCTTGTTTTTGAGCATCATTTAAATGATCTAGTGTACCAAGTGTTGTCTTAGCATCTTGTTTGGCATCAGCTAATTTTTGATTACCGTTAAGTGCTTGATTTGTGTCATTCACTTTAGTTAATGCTTGTTGAATTGTATTTGGATCCATTGTTGGATTTGTTGTTTGTTTTAACAATTCTTCTGCTTTTGTTACTGCATTATCATATGCTGTTTGCTTGTCAGTATCAGCATCGTGATAGTTCTCGCTACCTTTAATTTGTGCTTTATTCGCAATACCTTGTTTCAATTGTGTCATCGCGTCATTAAGCGTTGTTGCCGCTTGTTGAATAGCATTGACGTTTGGTACAAGTGTTGCTTGCGTGATTTGTTTGCTGTATTCATCACGTTGCGCTTGGTTTAAGTTTGGCAATTGATCAATAGCATGTTGAACATTTTGTTTCGCCGTTGCTAAGTTTGTATTACCATTTAAATCATTTTTAGCTTGCGTAACTTTATTTAACGCTGCAGTAATTTCGCTAGGTGTAACGACAACATCAGGCGTACCACTAATTAATGCTTCAGCTTTCGCTACTGCTTGATTATATGCATTTTGCTTGTCAGAATCTGCATTGACAAAGTTACCATCAGCTTTTGTTTGTTCTTTATCTGCAATGCCTTGTTTTAATTGTGTCATCGCATTGTTTAACTCTTGCGCCGTTTGTTTAACATTGTTTACACCAGCTACAGTAGTTGCATTTTGTACTTGTTGTTTTAATGCATCTTTCTGTGCTTGGTTAAGATCATTAGAGTTATTAATTAATGCTGTTGCTTCGTCTTTTGCATGTTGAACGTTGGCATTACCATTTAATGCTTGTTTTGCTGCATTTACTTGTTGGATTGCTTGTTCAACTTCAGTTTGTGTTGCATTACCACCATTAGCTTTTGAAATGATATTTTCAGCATTTGTAACTGCAGTGTTATATGCTTGTTGTTTTGCTTGATCTGCATCAGTGAAGTTAACTGTTGCTTTCGTAGCATCTTTATCAGCTATCGCTTGTTTCAAGTTACCCATCGCAGTATTTAAGTTTTGCGCATTTTGCTTAATTTGATTTGCTTCATCAACAGTATGCGCGCCATTAATTTGATTAGTAACAGCTTGTTTTTGCGCATTATTTAAGTTGTCTAATGTACCTAAAGATTGCGTTGCTTGTTGCTTCGCTGCCTCTAAGTTTTCATTACCATTTAAAGCATTTTTAGACGTGCTTACTTGTCCAGCAGCTTGATTGATAACAGTCGGATCTAATGAAGGGTTTGTAGTTTGATCAATAATACCTTGTGCAGTTGTGACAGCATTATTGTACGCATCCTTTTTATTCGGACTTGCATCAGTATAATTTTGGTTTTGTTTTGTTGTCGCATTATCTGCAATACTTTGACGTAATTTGTCCATTGCTGCATCAACATTGTTTGCTTTTTGTTCATTACCTTGTGCTTCTGCAACAGTAGTCGATTGTTGTACCAATTGTTTTAATGCCTCTTTTTGTACATTTGTTAAATGGCTTAAACCGTCAATTGCTGTATTTGCGTGTTGTTTAGCTTTTTCAAGGTTTTGAGTACCATTAAGCGCTGCTTTCGTTGTATTCACTTGATTCATAGCTGCTTCAACTTGATCTTTAGGCACGTTTGTACCTGTAGATTTATTTAAAATATTTTCAGCATTACGAACCGCTTCATTGTATGCATTTTTCTTCTCTGGATCTGCATCTGCAAAGTTTTGACTACTAAGTGTAGTGTCTTTATCATTCAAGCTATTTTTCAAGTTACCCATCGCTGTATTCAGTTCCTGAGCTGTTTGAATGGCTTGCGTTACTTCAGCTACAGTGTGCGCTTGATTGATGTTTCCAGTAACAGCACCTTTTTGTGCATTGTTTAAGTTATCTAACGTAGATAATGTTTGGTTTGCATTGTTTTTAGCATCTGTTACTTTTCTATCACCATTCAACGCTTGTTTAGTAGTTGTTACAGTTGAAAGTGCTGCTTCAACTTGTGATTGGATCGCATTTGTACCATTTGCTTGATTAATAATATTTTCAGCAGCAGTTACCGCATTGTTGTATGCTGTTTGTTTTTCTGGATCTGCATCTGTAAAGTTAACACTTTGTTTCACTTGATCTTTGTCTTGGATTCCGTTGATTAAACGTTCCATTGCTTGATCTAATTGTTCAGCTTTAGTTTTCACTTGATTTACTGTGCTAATATTTGGTGCATTTGTCACTTGTGTATTTAAATCTTGCTTTTGAGCATTGTTTAAATGACTTAATCGGTTGATGTTAGCAGTTGTTTCTTGCTTTTTATTTGCTAAGTTTTGCGCACCATTAAGCGCAGTTTTGTTAGTGTTCACTTGATTAGCTGCTTGTGTTACTGCAGATGGATCAAGTGTTGGCTGACTCGTTGCATTAATGATATTTTCAGCACTTGTAACTGCTGTATTGTATGCATTTTGTTTATCTGTATCTGCATCAACATATGGTTGACTCGCTTTTACTTCATCTTTATTCGCAATACTATTTCGAAGTTGATTCATTGCATTGTCAAGATTTGTTGCATTGTCTTTCACACTTTGTACACCAGTTACTTGTGTCGCGCTATCAATTTGACCAGTAATACTTTGTTTTTGTGCATCAGATAAATGTGTCATTTGACGTAATGCATCTTTAGCTTGTTGCTTCGCAGTTGCTAAGTTTGTATCACCATTTAAACTTGTTTCAGCATTATTGACACGTTGTGTTGCCGCAGTAACATCTGCTGCATTTGTAATCACATTAGGTGAACCATTTACGATATTCTTCGCAGCATTATATGCATCAGTGTAAGCACCTTGTTTATCAGGACTTGCGTTAGTGTAATTACCACCAGCTACAATTGTGTCATGATCACCAATTGCTTGTTTTAATTGATCCATCGCATTATTAAGTGATGTAGCACTATTTTTCAGATCAGTTACACCTGATACGCGTTGTGCAGCATTCACTTGTTGTTTCAATGCTGTTTTTTGCGGTGTATTCAATTGTGTCAAGTTATCGATAGCTTGTGTAGCTTCAGTTTTAGCGCGTTGTAAGTTCGCGTCACCGTTCAAAGCATTTTCAGTAGACGTTACACTTTGAATTGCTTGTTCAACAGCTTGCTTATCTTTATTCGTACCATGATCTTTATTTAAGTAAGATTCAGCTTGTGTGATGGCATTATCAAATGCTGTTTTCTTAGTTGGATCTGCGTCAATGTAGTTTTCGCTCGCTTTAGTTTGATCTTTATTTGCGATTGCTGACTCTAATCGTTGCATTGCACCATCTAAGTCTTGTGCTTTCGTTTTAACACTATTTACACCGTTGACTGTTGTTGCACCTTCGATTTGTGATGTTAAATCTTGTTTTTGTGCATTATTTAAGTGTGTTAATGTACCTAAGTTTGCTTTCGCATCTGATTTTGCTTGTCTTACATTTGCATCACCGTTTAAAGCATTCTTAGCAGTCGTTACTTGATTTAATGCAGCTTCAACTTGTGCTTTTGTCATATTTTGACCGTTTGCTTTATCTAAAATACCTTGAGCATTCGTAACAGCATTTGTGTAAGCATCTTTCTGACCTTGGTCAGCATCTGTAAAGTTCACTTGTTGTTTAACAGTGTTTTGGTCATTAATACCATTTTGAAGTTGACCCATTGCTGTATTTAATTCATTAGCAGTATTTTGTGCAGCAGTTACGTCTGCTACTGTCGTTGCATTGTCAATTTGACTAGTTGCTGCAGTTGATTGCGCGTTATTCAAGTTACTATATGAAGCTAATGCACGTTTTGCTGTTTCTTTCGCTTGAGCAACTTTATTATCACCATTCAAGTCGTTTTTAGCTTGATTCAATTGGTTAAGCGCTGCTTGAACTTGTGTTTCATTCGCGTTACTGCCATTTGCATTAGTAATTGCTTCTGCTTGTGTAACTGCAGTATCATACGCTTGTTGTTTTGGTTGATCCGCATCTGTGTAATTGACACTACGTTTCGTATTATCCTTTTCAGCAAGTGCATGTTTCAAATTACCCATCGCTGTGTTTAACGATGTTGCTTTATTTTTAGCCGCTGTGACAGCTGCAAGATTTGGTGCTTGATCCACTTCAGCATTTGCCGCAGTTCGTTGTGCATTGTTCAAGTCTGTCAAACGACCGATATCTGTTTTCGCAGTTTGTTTTGCAGCTGCTAATTTTTCATCACCGTTCAATGCTGACTTCGCACTATTAACTTGGCTCGCTTTTTGATTAATCGTATCTGGATTCATTTCAGGATTATTCGTTGCACTAATAATACCCTCAGCATCAGATACTGCATGGTTGTATGCATTTTGTAGATCTGCATTCGCGTCTTGATAATCTTCGCTTGATTTAGTCGTATCTTTAGAAGCAATACTTTGTCTTAATTGATTCATTGCTTGATTTAAAGTACCAGCATTTGCTTGGATGCCTTGAACACCAGCAACAGTTGTACCGCGTTCAATTTGTTCTGTTAAGTTTGCTTTTTGAGCATTAGTTAAATGTGACATTGTCGCTACTTGTTGTTTAGCTGTGTTCTTCGCTTCATTTAATCGCGCGTCACCATTTAATGCTGTTTTAGCAGTATTCACACGTTGTAATGCTTGTTCAACGGCTACTTTATTGTCATTTGAACCAGCTGTTTTATCTAATAACGTTTTAGCTGCTGTTACAGCATCATTGTATGCAGTTTGTTTATCTCTATCTGCATCAGTATATTTCTGAGCTGCTTTTGTAGCTGCTTCGTCATTAATACCACGTTGTAAGTTGCTCATTGCAGTATTTAATTCAGATGCCATTGTAGACACTTGATTTACACCTGCAACTGTTGTCGCACCTTCAATTTGTGATTTCAATGCTGCTTTTTGTGCATTATTAATTGATGTAAGGTTATTCAATGCATTTTTCGCAGTTGTCTTAGCGTTCGCAACATTTTGATTACCGTTCAATTCGTTTTTAGCACGTTGTACATTTTGTAACGCAGTTTCGACACCGTCTTTTGCAGTATTTGGACCTTGTGCTTTATTTAAAATTTGTTCAGCTTGCGTCACTGCATTTGTATATGCATTACGTTTCGCTTCATCTGCATCAGTGAAATTAACACCTTGCTTAATCGTATTTTGATCTTGAATACCATTTTTCAAGTTCGTCATAGCTGTATTTAATGCGTCCGCATTATTTTGCGCTTGTGTTACTTCATTAACATGCGTTGCACCTTCGATTTGGCGTTTCGCTGCATCTTTTTGTGCATTAGTTAAGTCACTTAAGCCATTCAAATGTTGCTTCGCATTTGTTTGCGCAGTTCTTAAGTTTTCTTGACCATTTAACGCTTGTTGTTTAGCTGTCACTTGGTCTTTCGCTTGATTAATTTCTTGCGCATTCATTGATGGACTAGTTGTTTGACCAATGATTGCTTTTGCTGCAGTGACTGCATTGTTGTAGTCATTTTGTTTGTTTTGACTTGCATCTGTGTAGTTTTGATCTGCTTTAATCGTTGCTTCATTCGCAATGCTATCTCGTAGACCTTTCATTGCAGTGTTTAATGTTTGTGCATTATCACGAACAGTTTGAACATTTGGCAACGTCGTCGCTTGACCCACTTGTTCTTTAAGTTTTGCTTTTTGCGGACCATTTAAAGAAGTTAAACCATCAATTGCTGTGTTAGCATTTTGTTTCGCTACTTCTAAATTATGATTACCGTTTAACTGCGTCTTCGCATTCGTTACTTGCGTTGCTGCATTTGTAACATCTGATGGTGTTAACGTTGGTGTTGGTGTACCATTAACGATACTTTCGGCAGCTGTCACTTTTTCATCATATGCTTGACGTTTATTCGCATCAGCATTGACATAGTTACCACTAGTTTTTGTGTCAGCTTTATCAGCAATAGCACGTTTTAAAGCTGTCATCGCAGTATTTATTTCAGTCGCAGTATGTTCAACACCATTTGCTGCAGATACGCGTCCTGCACTTGTTACTTGTGCTTTTAATGCTTCTTTTTGTTTTGTATTTAAGTCCGAAGCGTTTGTAATCGCTGTGTTAGCAGCCTGTTTCGCACGTTCTAAGTTTTGAATACCGTTTAATAAAGTATTTGCTTGTGCAACAGCTTGCATTGCTCTTTCAACATCTGCTTTAGGTGTATTACCGCCAGCTGTTTTATTTAAAATAGTTGCTGCTGCATTTACTGCTTGAGAATAAGCAGTTCGTTTAGCATCATCAGCATCTTGATAATTTTGACTTTGTAACGTCGTGTCTTTATCACGAATTGATGTTTCTAATTGACCCATAGCACCATCTAATTGTTGCGCTTTGGCTTTAACTGTATTAACACCTTCAACATTTGTTGCTTGTGTAATTTCATTATCTAACGCTGTACGTTGTGCATTATTAATGTGTGTTAATGTACCTAACGTTTGTTTCGCAGCGGCTTTAGCTTCATTTAATTTCGCATCACCGTTCAACGCCGTCTTCGTACTGTTCACATTTTGTAATGCTTGTTCAACTGCTGCTTTGTCTACATTTTGACCACTAGCTTTTGTTAAAATTGCTTTCGCTGCATTTACAGCTTGATCATAAGCTGATTTCTTATTTGGCTCTGCATCTAGGTATTTCTGAGTTTGTTTAGTTTGTGCCTCATCATTGATACCGTTTTGTAAACTATGCATTGCGTTATTTAATTCTGTTGCTTTGGCAGTTTCTTGATTTACACCAGCTACTGTTGTTGCACCATCAATGCTACGCGTTAACGCATCTTTTTGTGCATTGTTAATTGATGTTAAGTTATTTAAGTTGTTTTTCGCAGTTGTCTTAGCTTGAGCTAAGTTTTGCGCACCATTTAATGCATGTTCTTTAGTTGTCACTTGTGATGTTGCTTGCGTAATAGTATTTGGTTCCATCGTTGGGTTCGATGTTTGATTAATGATTGCTTTTGCTGCAGTAACTGCGCTGTCGTACTCGTTACGATTAGTTGGACTTGCGTCAGTGTAGTTTTGACCTGCTTTAATTGTTGCTTCATTCGCAATACTATCTCTTAAGCCTTTCATCGCTGTATTCAACGTTTGAGAACTATTTTTAACAGTTTGAACACCTTCTAATGTAGTTGCACTTTGAACTTGTTCTTTTAATTTTGCTTTTTGTGCATTATTCAATTGTGCTAAGCCATCAATTGTATTATTAGCATTTTCTTTAGCAACACGTAAGTTGTTATCGCCATTTAATGCTGTTTTAGCCGCATTGACTTGTGAAGTCGCACTATTTACATCATTGACTGTTAATGTCGCATTCGGTGTACCATTAATGATATTTTCAGCGTTAGTCACTTTTGAATCATACGCTTGACGTTTTTCTTGATCAGCATTGACATAATTACCGCTTGCTTTTGTTCTTTCTTTATCAGCAATAGCTGCTTTAAGTGCTGTCATCGCACCGTTCAATTCAGTAGCTGTATGTTGAACGTTATTTGCATCAGATACACGTTGTGCATTGTTAACTTGTGTTTTTAATGCATCTTTTTGTTTTTGGTTTAAGTCATGTGCGTTGTTAATTGTGTTCGTCGCATTTGTTTTAGCTTGAGCTAAGTTTTGTACACCATTTAACGCTGCTTTTGTTGTATTGACTTGATTTGCCATGCCATTAATCGCATTAGCATCCATATTTGGATTGTTCGTTGCATTAATAACACCATTTGCATTATTTACAGCAGTATTGTAATTATTTTTGTTGCTATCAGATGCATCAAGATAATTTTGACTTGTTTTCGTCGTATTATCATTTTGGATACTTGTACGTAATGCACCCATGGCAGTATTTAATGTATTACCTTTATCTTTAACACCATTTACACCAGCTACATTTTGCGCTTGTTCAACTTGATGCTTCAAGTTGTCTTTTTGTAATTGTGTTAAGTAAGGTAAACCATCAATCGTATTTGTTGCTGAAGTTTTCGCATTTCTTAAGTTGTCAGCACCATTTAAAGCCGCTTTCGCTCTTGTAACTGCATTTAATGCATTATCAACGTCTGCTTTAGATGTGTTACCACCAGTTTGTTTATTTAAAATGCCTTCAGCCGCTGTGACAGCTTGCGTATATGCATTTCGTTTTGATTCATCCGCATCAAGATAATTTTGATTTCTTAATGTCGCATCTTTATCATTGATTGAACCTTGTAAGCTATTCATTGCGCCGTCTAATGTATTGGCATTTGTTTTTACAGTATTAACGCCATCAACAGTCGTCGCTTGATTGATTTGGCCTTCTAAGTCAGTACGTTGTGCATTCGTAATATGGTTTAAAGTGCCTAAGTTTTGTTTAGCTGCCGCTTTCGCTTCTGCCAGTTTTGCATCACCATTCAATGCATCTTTCGTACTTGTTACTTGTTGTAATGCACGGTCAACTGCTGCTTTATCTGAATTTGAACCTGTTTGTTTATTTAAAATTGCTTTCGCAGCAGCTACAGCTTGATCATAAGCAGTTTTCTTACTTTGTTCAGCGTCACGATATTTTTGAGTTTGTTTTGTTGCATTTTCATCATCAATACCATGTTGTAATTGACCCATAGCTGTATTAAGTTCATTTGCAGTTTGTTGGATACTTGTTACATTTGCAACACGTTGCGCACTTGTCACTTGTGCTTTCAACGCATCTTTTTGCGCTTTATTTAAGTTAGTAGCACCATCGATGGCATTTGTTGCTGTTTGTTTCGCTTGCGTTAAATTATGTGTACCATCTAATGCATTTTTCGTTGATGTCACTTGTGTAGCGATTTGGTTAATTGCATTAGCATCCATATTTGGATTGCTTGTTGCATTAATGACACCATTAGCACTATCAACAGCATTGTTATAGTTTGTTTTGTTACTTCCTGTAGCATCAAGATAGTTTTGGCCATTTTTCGTAGCTGTGTTATCTTGAATGCTATTTCTTAACGTACCCATAGCACCATTTAATGTGTTGGCACTTGATTTAACAGTATCTACACCTGCAACATTTTGTGCTTGTTGCACTTGTTGTTTCAATTTATCTTTTTGAGCAGTTGTTAAATGTTGAAGTCCGTTTATAGTAGTGTTTGCATTTGATTTAGCTTGCTCTAAATTATGGTTACCATTTAGGGCACCTTTCGCATTAGCAACTTGTGACAACGCGTTTTCAACGGCAGCTTTATCTAAATTTGATCCACTATTTTTATTTAAAATATTTTCTGCGTTCGCAACGGCTTGAGTATAAGCAGTTTTCTTATCTGAATCAGCATCATGATAGTTTTCACTTGCTAGTGTATTTGCTTTATCATTAATACCATTTTGCAAGTTAGCCATCGCTGTATTCAATTGTGTACCTGTATTAGATACAGCTTCAACACCAGCTACAGTTGTTGCTTGATCAATTTTAGTTGTTAAGTCACGTTTTTGTGCATTATTAATTGACGTTAAGTTATTTAATGCATTTTTAGCTGCATTCTTCGCATTTGTAACGTTTTGATCACCATTTAATGCATTTTTAGCACTTGAAACATTTTGAATAGCCGCTTCAACATCTTGTTTAGACGTATTTGCACCTTGCGTTTTATTCAGAATTGCTTCAGCTCTGCTTACCGCATTTGTATACGCATCACGTTTAGCTTTATCTGCATCAGTGAAGTTAACACCTTGTTTAACTGTGTTTTGATCATGGATAGCTTGTTCCAAGTTGCCCATTTGCGTGTTTAACTCAGTTGCTGCATTTTTAGCAGCTGTTACCTCACTCACATGACCTGCACGGTCAATTTGTGATGAGATGGCAGATTTTTGGTTATTTGTTAAGTGTGATAACGTATTTAAGTTTTGCTTAGCAGTGTTTTGTGCATTTCTTAAGTTTTCAGCACCGTTTAAACCATTTTTAGCATTATTCACTTGTGTTGCAGCTTGGGTAATCGCACTAGCATCCATAGTCGGATTGTTAGTTTGATTAATGATACCTTTCGCATTTGACACAGCGCTATTATATGTTGATTGGTTATTCGGACTTGCGTCTGTATAGTTTTGACTTGCTTTGACTGTTGTTTCGTTAGCAATACTATCTCTTAAGCCTTTCATTGCATTGTTCAATGCTTGTCCATTTGTTTGAACAGATTGTACGTCTTCTAATCTATTGGCTTGTCCCACTTGTTCTTTTAATTTAGCTTTTTGAGGAGTATTTAATTGCGTTAATGCATCAATAGCAGTATTGGCGTTTTGTTTTGCTACACGTAATCTTTCGTCACCATTTAATTCTTGTTTCGCGCTGTTTATTTGATTAGCTGCAGCTGTTACTTCTGAAGGTGTCGTAACAACCGTTGGCGTACCGCTAATAATATGTTCAGCATTGGTAACTTTAGTTGTGTAAGCATTTTGTTTAGTGCTATCGGCGTTGACATATTTACTGCTTGCTAACGTATTCGTCTTATCTGCGATGGCATGTTTTAATGTGCCCATCGCCGTGTTCAGTTCAGTCGCATTACGTTGTACATCTTGTGCATTAGATACGCGTTGAGCACCATTAGCTTGTGCTTTTAATGCATCTTTTTGATGTTGATTTAAATCAGATGCGCCATTGATTGCTGTAATCGCTGCTTGTTTCGCATTGTTTAAGTTTTGCGTACCATTTAATGCATGTTTCGCATTATTAACATTATTAAGTGCTTGTTCGACTGCTGTTTTCGCTGTATTCGGTCCAGTTTGTTTATTTAAAATGGTTTCGGCTGCTGATACAGCTTGATTGTATGCATTACGTTTTTGCTCATCAGCATCCAAGAAGTTTTGGCTCGCTAATGTTCCTGACTTATCGTTGATAGCCGTTTGTAAGTTACCCATTGCGCCATCTAAACTATTTGCACTTTGTTTAACAGATTCAACACCAGCTAAGTTTGTAGCTTGTGAAATTTGATTTGTTAAATCATTACGTTGAGCTGTAGTGATATGCGTTAAAGTACCTAAATGTTGTTTCGCTGCGTTTTGAGCTGCAATTAATTTTGCATCGCCATTCAATGCATCTTTCGCAGTATTCACACGTTGCAATGCTGCTTCAACTGCATTTTGCGCAGTGTTTGGACCATGTTGTTTATTTAAAATCGCTTTCGCTGCAGTAATAGCATTATCATACTCTTGTTGTTTATTTGTATCAGCATCACGATATTTCTCAGATGATTTAACTTGAGATTCGTTGTTAATACCACTTTGCAAGCTAGCCATAGCTTGATCTAGATGTTGTGCATTTTGTTTTACAGTATCAACACCACTAACTCTTGTCGCACTACTAATTTGACTAATCAAATTGTTCTTTTGAGCATCTGTAATACTCGTTAATGTGTTTAAGTACGTTTTCGCATTTTGTTTTGCCGTAGCTAAGTTTTCATCACCGTTAAGTGCCGTTTTAGAACTATTCACTTGCTCTGCTTTTTGTGTAATCGTACTTGGATTCATTTCTGGATTACTATTTGCATTAATAATCGTTTCAGCAGCAGCTACTGCGTTGTTATATGCTGTTTGCTTATCATTATTAGCATCTACGTAATCTTCACTTGCTTTAGTCGCATCTTTGTTGGCAATACTTTGTCTTAACGTATTCATGGCTTGATCTAATGTATTGGCATTTGATTGAACCGTATGAACACCAGCGACAGTAGTACCACTATTAATTTGGTTTGTTAAATTCGTTTTTTGTGCAGTTGTTAAATGCGTCATATTATTTAACTGCTGTTTCGCTGTTTGCTTCGCTTGATCTAATAAACGCGTACCATCTAAGTTATTTTTAGCAGAATTCACTTGATTCATCGCTTCAGTAACTTGATCTTTCGTTTTATTTTGACCATTTGATTTATTTAAAATATCTTTCGCAGCTTGTACCGCATTTGTGTATGCTGTTTTCTTACTTGGTGTCGCATCTTGATAATTTTGACTATTTAATGTCGTTTGTTCGTCATTGATTGCACCTTGCAAGTTACCCATCGCTGTATTTAAATCTGTACCTTGTTGTTTAACAGTATTTACGCCAGCAATATTTGATGCAGCATTAATTTTAGATTTAACATCTGCTTTTTGTGCATTATTTAAATGCGGTAATGCATCAATTGCTCTTGCAGCATCTGTTTTAGATTGTGCTAATTTTTCATCACCATTTAATGCATTTTTATTAGAAGTAACAGCTGAAGTTGCACGATTAACATCATCAACAGACATCGTTGGATTTGTTGTTTGATTAATGATTGTTTCGGCACTTGAAACTGCACTGTTATATGCATTTTGTTTAGCTGTATCTGCATCCGCATAATCTTCTGTACGTTTCACTTGATCTTTATCTGCAACAGCTTGTCTTAAGTTACCCATTGCACTATTCAAGTTTGTTGCATTTTGCTTAATTGTATTAACTGCATCAATTTGATGCGCACCATTAATTTGCGATTGTAAGTTTTGACGTTGTGCATTATTTAAATTGTTTAAATGACCTAATGCAGTGTTCGCTTCTTGTTTCGCAGTATTTAACTTAGCTTCACCATTCAATGCATGTTCTTTACTTGTGACATTTGATAAGGCATTGTTAACATCACTTGGTGTTATAACTGGATGTTGTGCATTACCATTAATAATGTCATTCGCATGGTTGTATGCATTGTTGTAATCATTTTTCTTGTTAGTATCTGCGTTGACATAATTATCACTTTGTACGACTTGGTTATGATTAGCAACGCCACGTTTTAGACCTGTCATTGCAGTGTTTAAGCTTTGAGTTGTTTGTTTAATATTATTTACTGCTTGAACATTTTGCGCACTATTCACTTGTTGTGTTAATGCATTCTTTTGCGCTTGGTTTAAATCACTTGCATGCGTAATCGCATTTGTTGCTTCTGTTTTCGCACGTTGTAAGTTTTGTTGACCATCTAAAGCATCTTTCGTCGATTTAACAGATGCTGCTTTTTGGTTCACTGTGTTAACATCCATCGTTGGATTAGTCGTTTCTCCAATGACACCTTTAGCCGCATTAACTGCATTATCATACGCTTGTTTATTAGCTGGTGTTGCGTCAGTGTAATTTTGACCTGATTTAATTGTATTATTATCCGCAACACTGTCTTTTAATTTCGTCATCGCAGTATTTAAAGCCGTAATGTTAGACTTAATTGTTTCAAGCGCAGCATGATTTTGAGCAGCATTAATTTGTTGCGTGAAATTATTTTGTTGTGCTTGGTTTAAGTTAGATGCACCATGTAATGTTGTTAACGCTGGTTGTCTATCTAATGTTAAACCTTGACGTGCTGTATTTAATTGATCCTTAGCTTGGTTTGCCTCTGCCACTTTATCATTGATATTTTGGACCGTTGGATTGCCATTCAACACTTGATTAATTTCAGTTAACTTTTGACGCGCTGCTTGTAATTTTTGGTTGTACGCATTTAACGAAGCGGTCGTCATACCTGTTGTATCTGTTGGCTGATTAATGCTTTGTTCTAATTGCGTTTTCGCATTTTGAAGCGGCGCTTTATCTGGTGTTAAAGCTTGACGTGCATTATCCAAATCAGATTTAGCTTGATTTGCTGCAGACGTATTTGTATTAATTTGATCTACAGTCGGTGAACCTGCTAATACTTGACTGATTTGTTGAACCTTATTACGTGCAGCCGTTAACTTCGCATTATAAGCATTTACAGAGTCTTGTGTCATACCAGTTGTACTTGTTTGCGTGTCAATACTATGTTGTAGTTGATTTTTCGCATTTTCTAAAGGTGCTTTATCGACTGTTAAGCCATTACGTGCTTGATCAAGTGCTGTTTTAGCAGCATTTGTTGCTGTCACGTTTTGACGAATCGTTGCAACATCTGGATGAGATGCCAGTACGCGATCAATTTCTTGTATTTTAGTTCTAGCTGCTGAAAGTTTTTCATTAAATGTAGCAACAGATGCGCTTGTCATACCAGTCGTACTCGTTGGCTGATCAATATCATTTTGCAACTGAGTTTTTGCAGTTTGTAATGGTGCCAAGTCTGGTGTTAATCCAGCAATTGCTTGTTTTAAGCTATTATATTTTTCTTCTACTTTTGTTTTTTCTGCGGCAATTTGTTGGTCTGTCGTGTCACCATTGTTAATAACATTTTGTGCATTTGTTGATTCTGTTTGACCTGCACGTTTAGCATTTTCATATGCTTGGATTGATGATTGTGTCATACCATCAGTAGTTACTGATTTATTGATTTCTTCATCAAGTTTCGTCTTAGCAGTTCTTAAAGCACTATTATCAGCTAAAGGTACTAATTGATTAATTGCTTGCGTTAATCGCTCATTGACACGATTTACATTTGTTAACGCAGATTGTACCTCTTGCACTGTTCTTATTGGCTTCTGAATGATAGCATTAGCGCTATTTTTAGCACTTGTTAAGTCACTTTGAAGTGCACGAATCGAATTATTGTAAGCAGTAATACTTGCCGGCTTCTTACCAGTCGTTGTACCTGTGCGATTCAATTGTTGCACTGCTTGCTCTAAGGCATGTGTATCTGCAGTTAAATCATGTTTCGCTTGGTTTAATGCTGTTAATGCGTTATCAACACGATGTTTTTCATCTGAAATTTGTTGTGCAGTTGCATCGCCATTGTCAATAACACGTTGAGCTGCAGTTATTTCAGTTTCTGCTTCACGCTTCTTCGCATTATAGTTATCAATACTTTGTTGCGTCATACCAGCAGTTGATGGTACTTGGTTCACAGAACTTTGTAAGTTATTTTTAGACGTTACTAATTGGCTATTATCTTCTTTATTTTGAAGTAATGCTTTAGCTTGATCAATCTTAGTTTGTGCTGCACGAACTTTAGTTAGTGCGTCAGAAACTTGTTGTGGTGTTGCACGCTCATTATTAATCACTTGTTGTGCTTCTGTTTTCGCAGTATTGATTTGTTGTTGCGCATTATGCATTGCATTATTGTACTGCGTAATTGTACCTGGCTTTTTACCTTCAGTGCTTACTGGATCATCTAAATGATTTTTAGCTGTGATTAACTCACGTTTATCCGCTTTTGTGAAAATGGACTCTTGTACTTCTTCAGTACTACCATCATTGTAAGTTACTGTCACAGGAATCGTCGTTGTGCTACCACCAGCTAAATTAGTAGGCATTGCTGTGCCATTTTTAATCGTTGCAGTACGTTTATTAGCAACTTGAACTGCATTGTTAATTTCAGCTGCTGTTACATTTGAACCATAATCTTTCACAATTTCAGTTGTGTTGACAGTATGTGCTGCCGGTGCAGTTAATGTACTTGGATTACTACTTACTGAGTGACCTGTACCTGCTTTCGGAGTAATTGTGATTGATGAATTTGGTTTTATAGTATTGGCATTGAACGTCACTTTACCAGTTTGTGCATCTAACGTTACATAGTCAGGCTTATTCGCAATTGTCCATTGATTATTCTGACCACGAACAACATTAATTGTCTTACTATGTTCTGCACCATTACCCACTTTTTCAGTGTAAGCAATATCCATTGCTTGTGTTGGATTAATTAAATGTCCTGATGGATTATTAGGCGTGATATCAATATGACCATTTTGCCAAATCTTAGTAGTCGCTTGGTTCGGTTGTGGTGCGACAACTGTGAAATCATCACTACGTTGCTCATCACTGATTGTTTCACCACTACCTTGTGTTGCAACAACTTGAATTGTATCAGCAGGATTGAAAGTACCTGCTGCAACAGTAATACCATTATTAGTTCCAGCAATACCTGCTACAGTTGTTGCAGATGCTTCTTTCACCCATGGACTTGTATTATTGCGACGTGTAAATGTTGTCACGACACTGCCGTTACGTTTAATAACTAATTTATCAGCATACGTCGTTACGTTACCGGCATGTGTATTCACTGTTTGGTTTGCTCCAGGTGCAATTGTAATCGCTCCTGCCGCTGTTTCAGTCACAGTTGGTTTCGCTGGTTGCACATCTTTTACTACAAATTTCGCTGGTAAAGATGTTGCAAAAGTATGTCCGTTATAGATGACGTCATATTTTGCGTTAACGACTTTAGCCATATTAGGTTTATTCATAGCTGCCCAGTTTGCATCGTTTGTACCAGTTGCTGCATTATTCCATTTATACGTAAATCCATCTGTTGGTAAACCATTAGCGTTTTGCATATGTGCATATCCTGATGCTTGCGTACCACTTGCTAAAGTGCCACCAACTGTTGTTGTATAAGTAGTTTGAGGGAATTCAAATTGATATACGTTCACAGTTACAGGAACTCGTTTAGCAGCTGAAATACCTGGATATGTGACATCGACATTTAAATGTTGAACGCCTGCTTGCTGGTTATTTGGTTGTTGTCTATTTGCCCATGCTGCTGTAATACCATTCGTATTAGTATTTGGATCAAATGTAATGTAATCAATAGCGTTTGTACCATGTGTCAAATTTTGACCTTTCACATCACGTGATGGCGCCTTAGCATTAGCAACTGGATAAACTTTGACTGGAACTTCAACATTACGCGTACCTTGACCACTAGGTAATGTTACAACCGCAGTTTTATGAGTGTTACCGACTGTATTCTTCCATGTATCTGGACTATCATGCCATGCAACCGTTGCCCCATGTGGCGGGTTTTGAATAAATCTTTCTACGTGTCCGAAATCAAAACCGTCGCCACCTTTAATAAATACAGCGCCTTCAGTAGTTGCTTGTAATTGTGGTGTCACTGTTACTGTTGCACTGTCATTTGAATCAACAGATTCATTTCTTGTTACATCTATCGCTCGACCATGTTCATCTTGAGTAGTGTACGTCACATTATTCATTGTGATAGAAGACCTTGCCTTAATCACACCATTTGGTAACGCATCACTTACCGTTACAACTGCAGTATTACCACTACCATAAGTCGTGTTTGTAATCGTTAATGGCGTATTATCTGCTTTAAATAATTTAATAGATGAACTACTTAACACATTATTAATTTTAATTTGTTGGTTAGTAAGACCTGCTTTATAAGTCACAGAGTTGCCATCAATTCGCGGTGGATCTGGTTTAACTTTTGCTAAAATCTTGATAATTTGCGTTTGGTGATTATCATAAGTAACTCGAATATCCCTTGTTGAAATACCAACCACATCTTTACTTGGTCCATATGAATTTGTAAATTGGAAATTCATACGTTGCGCATTTTGTGTCCAAGAATCATTAACTGGTTTAACATATTGTTTCGCATCATACACATCAGATACACCTGGGAACACAGCGCCTCTATTCGTCTCAAAGACATGCTTCGGTACTGTACTTACTACTTTATATGTTGCTGTTTTCGTAATCGGCGTTGTTTCACCATCAATTAAGATATGTGCAGTTACTGTTATATCTTCACCAATACGTGTATTATCTTTATTTGGCGCTTGACCACTTACCCAAGTAATCGTCGCATCTGGAATGGCACTACCATTAGATAACTTAAAGTAATCTGATGCACTAGAACCATTACCTGCTGGGAAGTCTTGGCCTTGTACAGTGTAATGCGAATGTGCAACGATTTTTGGAATGACATGCTTTACAGGTACAGTCACTGTTGATGTTGTTCCATCTTGATAAGTAGCAGTTACTGTAACATTGGCATTATTTCCAGTACGACTGACATTACTAACTGTTTTACTAGTGATTTCATTCGCACTTGCTCTTGCATAACTTCTATTTGGTACTGTTTCAGTAAACGTTAATGAATTAATAATTGCTGTTTGATCAGCTTGTGATACTGTCGTATTATTCGAAATATTGGCAATTCTCACAGGATTAGCAGCCGTTGATGAAGTACCAACTCGATATTTATCACGCAAAGGTTTCACTGTTACATTGAACGAAGTTGTAGCTGTATTGCCGCTTGTATCAGTTGCTAATAAATTGATTGTCTTATTAGTTGCTGATGTCACATTTGGTGCCGTTGCAGAAACATGTTGATGGTTATTATCAACAGTACCTGTAATTTGTGATGTATTTGGTACAGTTACAGATTGCACACCAAAGTTATCATTCGCTGTAATAGTATTTGTAAATGTTTCACCTGAGAACACTTGATGATTAGTGTAATTACCTACTGAAATTGTAGGATTCACTAAGTCACTTGGTACAAAATAAATGTTAATAGCGTCAGTAGTATTTCCTGTATTTTGATTTAAATGTTCAACATATTGTTTTGGACCATATGGCGTTAAGTATAACTGTGCTTTATAAACTGCATCACTTGCATTATGTGTAGAATTACTTTTTACAACGTGGTCAATTGTAAATGCGCCAGCACCATTAGCTGCCGGTTCGTTTACGTTAACAACAGTTGAGTTACTATGGTTTGCACGAGTATTTGAATTTGTAACAGGTTGCCCACCATAACCGTTTGAAGGGTTGATGATGTCTAACACTTGAATCACTTGACCATTCAACGTAAATTGACGTTGACCATCAGTTGTCGCATTTGATTGTGAATAACCAGTCGTTCTAAAGTTAGGTCTTCCGCCAGCTTCTGCTTGTGTTTTTTCATTACCAGTAATATTATTACGCAATCCAGGCACTGTAGTAGTCGCTTTTAGCATCGTTAAAATAACATTAGTTGTAATTTGTGTGCCTAATGTAGCATCATAACGATAAATTAAAGATTTATGGTCATCAGACCATGATAAACCACCATCTGTTGGTCTGTTTGCAATTTTTGCATTCGTCCATGTCACTGTATAATCTTGCGGGAAATTAACCCAACGCAAGAAATTCATATTAGCTAGGTTTGACGCGAATGATTTCGTTAATCGACCTTTATTAATATTTACTGTAATAGTACTTACATTAGCACCATTAGGTGTATTTGTAACTGAAATATCACCTTCGGCAAGTGTAATTACATCTCTATTTGCATTAATAAAAGCTTGTTTTACTTTTGAGATTTCATCAGTAGTTAAATCATATGTTGACGTACGATAGACACGTTGATCGCCTTCAGGTTGTTTCACATCAACGATTTTTAAACTAATATAGAAATCTTCAGTGTCTTTATGATATGCATTTGAAGCAACTATGTGATATAACTGCGTGCCTGCATTCATTTGACTAACTTCTTGTGCAGTTGGAATAGTTCTATCAGATGTAATATTTGTAAATGTGCCACTTGGAATAGCTTGTCCATTACTTAAAGTAAAATATTGTTTAATATCACCAATATTAAATGATTGTCCTTTAGCAATCGTTACCGTTGCTGTTTTAGCTGCATTGGCAGTTTGATATTCAGATTTCACAACTGGTTCGTATGTCATCACATTTGTAGCATCAAGCGTTGTTGATGAGCCATCACGGTAATGTAATGTGACATTACCATTATTATCGACAGTTACTGGATCAGTTGATGCTAAATATCCTCTTATATTTTGGTTTTTATTCATAAAGGCAGTAATTATGCTTTGCTTTTCATCATTAGATACAGCAGTCGGATTGACTACTACAACTTTCTCAGTATTTCCTAATACAATCGGATGAGCATCTTCACTAATTTTACCTACATGAATTGACACATGTTTAGATTGACTATCATTTGTCGTATTATTGACATTGTCTGTCGCTGATACTTTAAATGTAATATCACTGTTAAATGCCTGATTCATAGAGACTCTACCTGTAATAGCTAATGAGCCGTTTTTGTTGTCGGATTTAGTTAAATTTGATGTCCAACCACTTGGCAATGTCGTAATAGTTGTACTTTTTAATCCAGAATGTCTATCTGAAACCCCCATAGTAAAGCTAACTTCATCACCACGATAATATTTGGCATTTATTCCAACAGGATTATTGATTGTTGGTGGAATGTCATCTGGCAAAATAGTAACAGCATTACTCATATTAGATGCAACTACTTTATTATAATAAACTACTGCTCTAATTTGTTTACCTACTGGTGGTATGAATACAACATAATCTTTTGGTTGTATAGTAATTGTGTTATGGACCCCATCAGGTGTACCAGTCGCAAGTATCGTATAACCAGATGGTATTTGATCTGCCTCACTACCACCATTCGTAGTTTGATTTGTTGGTGCAACTAAATAAACCAATGCAGATGGATCCAACGGTATTCCCGAAATATTAACAGGTACTTTTTGTAATGCTGTACCTCTTAATTGCTCAGCTGTCGTTGTAATTGTTGGTGTATGTGGTTTAACACGAATTTCGAATAATTGTTCTTTACGTCCAAAACGTATCGTTCCAAAGTAATCCCCTGGTAATAAGTTACCAACAAGTTCAATATTGCGTTCTCTGGCATTATTAGGTCTATTTGTCGAGTTTTCAATGTGTAATGTACGCGGAATACCTGTAATTTGCCAATCTTTATCTGTAAAATTCTCATTACTTGTTAAATTAATACGTAATGGTTGAATAGATGTTACGCTACCACCTAAATTCACGGAAGCATTCCCTTGGTTACCTGCATATACATAGAAAACTGGATGCCCAGCTTGTTTTGAAAATGGTTTTTCAGCAATATTTTGAGTATCGTCATTTTTAAAGAATTTAATATTATGTTGGATTTCAGGTAATACCGTTAAGTTAACAGGAACTAAAGTTTCACTATTACCATAACCATCAGGATAGTCGAAACCAATCATTAATCTTATTGGGTTTCTAGTTCTTGCTGCTTCTTGTAATTTTTGATCAGTAAATAATTGACTTAATTGATATTCATTTAATTCCTGAACGCCCCCCGGTCTAAAAGCGTTAGTAGTTGCATTAGTTGGGTAAAAACCTAACACTTTATTACTCGGCGTCTTAACATAACTTAATGGATCATCAACAAAATCATCTATATTTAGGTTTGTACTTTCTAATACCTTTTTCGTTTGTACATTTCCTTGACTCACTTCTACACGTTTAGTTGTACCTATGCGATATGTACGATTAACCACTTGTCTTAAACCATTAAGACGTTGTTGATGGTCTTGCGTTGATTCGACGTATAGTTGACTGTACATAAATAATTGATTGTACTCTAAAGCACGCCCACCTGCTGCATAGTACAATTTATTAACAGTTGGACCTTGTGTTTTAAATGAAATTGTATAACTTGCATCACCTTGACCGATGAAAGTATAAACTTTAGGAACACCCGGTGATTCAGCAGGTTTTTGACCATTAATATATTCAAAATTTTGTCTACCAAATGCTTTAGTAGCAGCTGTTGCTCCAGCTTCACTAAAATAATCACTCGCTCTAGATAAATCTTCTAAAGAATAAACATGGACAGTTGGCCAGCTATATATTACTTGGCCACTTCTATTTCTTATTTTAAAGTCATGTGAACGATCAGGATCATTTACTCCATATTCCCACATTTGTTGAAGTGGTTTATTTGCACCTGCTCCTGCTCCATGACTCCATTGTACATTTGTTCCATCTGAATTAACTGTTACAAAGTCAGTTCTTCCTACTGGCACTTGGTCTGCTGGTAATGCAAACCAGAAAATCATATTTTGATGTGGAGCATGTCCTTTATTAAACTTAATAACCCATTGGTAGCCATCTCCAGTTTGTTTCGCTGTCATAAGAGCAATTTCCTTTGAGTCAGAGGCCTTCAATGTATTCCATGGTGTAGTTGGTAAATTATATGGCGCCCCTTTACTAGAAGCATTGATATATGTACCTACAGGATATCCTGAACCATCATTAGCATTTTCAACATAATATGATGAATTTGCATTTTGATAGTCTGATACTGATCTAGGCTCTGCAGCTCTAGACTCAACAGAACGCGTTTGAATTCTGTTTGATCGACGGCTAGTTTGTTGACGTTGAGGCATTGTACGAATTAAAGCAACAGCTTGTTCCAATTCTTTGTATGCAAGTTGCAAGTCTTTATTGTTTATTGGATCATTACTGCCTAATAACGTATTAATCTTATCAAAAATGCCTTTTACATAGTTAAATGTGCCAGAATCTGCATTTTCACGGTCAATAAAGCGATAATCATGATAATTTGCATCAAAAAATGCTTGTAATTCATTTCGGTCATGTTGTACGTTACCATTATCAGATGAATCTGAAGCTGTTACTACATTTGCTTCATGATTTTCTAAATGAGCCGCTCTATTGTCGTTTCCATTTTTATTAGCAGATTGACTTTCGTTTTGTTTATGCTTACCTTCTTCTTTATCTGGTTGTGTTGTCGCAGCCGTTGCCGAATCTTTCTTTGTATTTACATTTTGAGATGCTGGTTGTTCATCATTAGTAGTAGATGATTGCGCTACTTTTTGATCTACTAAATTAGCTTGACTAATATTTGGTTGCTCATTTTCATGAGTAGCAGATAATGATTGACTATTTTGTGAATTTTGAGAATTTTGTACTTGAGATTCTCGATTCTCAGTCTGTTCATTATTACTTTGTTGTTTCTGTTTAACCACGCTTGCTGGTTGATTTGTTTCAGCAGCATGTGCTTGTGATGTATTGAATCCTAAAAATACCAATGTCGCAATGACAGTTGAAAATGTACCAACTGTATATTTACGAATACTAAACTTTTGAATTTTATCACGATAATTCACAGCTATTGTTCACTCCTTATCTTGTTGTTATGTCTCTGTTGTGTTGTGAATGTATTTACTTTTGATTGCTTGTATATTGTAATGCTCATTCCATTCTCATTTAAAAATTTAAAACGATGACGATTCAATACAATTTCGCAATCTATCCAAAAAGTATTGAAACACATTACAACTATGTGTTGAACAATTTATTTATGCTCAAGAATATAATAACACAAAATATATTGTAAGGTAAATTGAATTTGTGACAATTTATATTAATTATAAATAAAGTAGTGTAAAAGAGTAATAAAAAACCAATCCCTATGTTCATTTAAAATAATGACACATAAGAATCGGTTTATATTTTTGTTTAATATTGTAGCGACTTGTATGATTTCAATTTAATTCTCAATTATCATAATTGAGTGTCGTTTTGTTTAGGCACAAGTAACAAAATGATAACGAATGATAATATTCCCATACCTGCATTTAACCATAATGCAATCATTGCACCTGTATAAATGTTTGTCATATTTGATACGATTGCATATACTGCACCACTCAATGCGACGCCAAATGCTCCACCTAATGCAGAAGCCATTTTATAGATACCTGCAGCAACGCCTACTTTTTCTAACGGTGCATTTGCAATTGCTGTATCTGTTGATGGTGTAGCATATATCCCTAGTCCTAAACCAAAGAATAAATAACCTATAATACAACAAATGACATACAATATTTCTGGCAAGAAAGTTAATGAAATGAGACATTCTCCGACAATAAGAACTCCTGTTCCAATTAACATTGGTTTCTTGCATCCGAGTGTTTGAAGTAACTTTTCACCAACACGAATCATAATTAGTACCATTACTAAATAAGTGATTGATAAACTTCCTGCTTGCAATGAAGAATATCCTAAACCTCTTTGAACAAATGTGTTGGCTACTATTAATGTTCCTGCAACACCATTTAACAAAAAGTTTGAAGCTGTTGCACCTGTGTAAGCTTTATTTTTAAATAATTTAAAATCGATTAAAGGATTTGTAGCACGCTTTTCAAGAACTATAAATAAACTAAAAGATCCAATTGCAATTGCTAATAAAGTGATAAAAAGAAGTGAGGTTACACCTAATTCTGATCCTTTAGTAATTAAAATATTTAAACTGAGGAGCATAATGACTAAAAGAACCAGACCTTTAATGTCAAATTTATTTAGAGAAATCGATTTAGATTTAGTTTCAGGTGTGCCTTTAATAAGAAACAGTGCAATTAATGAAATTATAATTGATAGGATGAAAATCCAACGCCAACCTAAAAGCGTTGCAACTGCACCTCCAAAAAATGAACAAACACCAGAGCCGCCCCATGAGCCAATTGACCAATAACTTAAAGCGCGTTGTCTATCTTTCCCAATGTAATATGACTTAATAATAGACAAAGTTGCAGGCATAATACATGCTGCTGAAAGTCCTTGAATTAATCTTCCTATAATAAGTAATAAAGGAATATTTGAAATAATGATTAATAATGAACCTAATATATTTAAGATAATACCAATGTTCGTGAGTTTAATTCTGCCATATTTATCAGCAAGACCACCTGCTCCTACTACAAACATTCCTGAAAATAAAGCAGTTATACTAACGGCGATATTAACCGTTCCAATATCTGTATTGAAACTATCTTCAAGTATTGGTACAACATTAACCAATGATTGTGCAAATAGCCAAAACGTTATTACACTTAAAACAATTCCTATTAACAACTTATTATTGCCTTCAAATGCCTCTCTTGACGGCTTTTCCATCTCTATTTGCCTCCCTATACTTTTGAAAAACAGACAAATTCCATAACAGAAATTTGTCTGTTCGTTAGAATAATTGAATGGTTTTAATTTTAATGTGTAAAACTTTAAATTTATTAGTAGTCCATCCATTTATTCTCAATGCTAGTTATCTTACCTTATGCTGCTTTTTGTTTCTTCTTATAGTAATAAACTGGTATACCAAGTGCTGTTATTAGAATTCCAATGATTGCTAATATAAATTGTGTAAACAGTGTATTAATTAATACAAAAGATCCTGCCAAAATAGCAATTAAAGGTATGATCGGATATAACGGTACTTTATATGGACGCTCCATATTTGGTTCACGTTTTCTTAAAATTATTACCGCAACAAATGACATACAATAGAACAACCAAATAACAAAGATTAACATGTTTGTAATTGTATCAAATGCTCCCATTGACATCATGATGATAGCGATTATAAGTTGTATAATTGCGCCAAACCATGGTGCGCCAGATTTTGTTAATTTTGCGAATAAGTGGCTAAATGGCAATAATTTTCTTTCAGCCATTGCATATGGTACGCGCATACCAGTCATAGTATAGCCATTGATCGTACCATAAACAGAAATTAATATACCGATTGTAATAATTTTACCGCCATTTTCACCAAATAATATTTTTGATGTATCTGAAGCTGCATTTAAGTTACCAGCAAGTAGTTCTATTGGCAACGTTAATAAAAATGTAGCGTTAATTAATAAATATACAGCCATAATACAACCGATACCAACTGAAATCGCTAAAGGTAAATCGCGTTTAGGATTTTTAAGTTCCCCCGCAACATTTCCTACATGAATCCAACCATCATATGCAAACATAGTTGCTAATAAACCACTACCAATTGCTGTAAAGAAACCATTTCCTGAATTACCTGTAGTTGGAATTAATGAAAAAGTGATATCTCCAGATTGAAAAATACCAAAAATTACAATAACGATGATTGGAATCAGTTTAATTACTAAAGTAACTGATTGTAAAATTCCGCCTGCTTTTGAACCTAGGAAATTTATCAACACAATAGATAACGCAGATGCGATTGCTATTGGTATTAACGAACCTATAGATAAATGGAATAAATTAATTAGCTGTGTCGCAAATACGATAGACAATGCTGCTACGTTAGCTGGAAAATAAATAAATGATTGCGCCCAACCTGATAGGAAGCCCCAGAAATCACCGTATGTATATTCTATATACTTCGTTAAGCCACCTGTTTCAGGGATTGCAGCAGCAAGTTCTGCTGCTGTTAACCCCGCACAAATGGTAATGATGCCGCCTAGGAACCATACAAACAAGGCCATTCCTGCTGTTCCTGTTACTTCTGTTACGTTTGATATTTTAAAGAATACTCCTGAACCAATAACTGTCCCCATAACAATAGCAAACGCTGAGAAGAAACCTATATTTTTTTGTAATTCTTTACCATTTGACATAATTACACCTCATTTTTAAGATTAAATGTTTTAACCTACCACACCCTTGCTTGTATCTGCAATATTCAGTCCATGTTCAATGACACCTGAAACTCTAGTTAAGTCAACATTCCCGCCTGAAACTAAAGCAACAACATTTTTATCTTCAAGCCATTTATTGTTTATTTTTCCACTTAAAATTGCAGCTGTTGGTAATGCGCCTGCACCTTCAGTAATAATTTTGGCACGCTGCATTAAATCTTTCATAGCATGTTCAATTTCTTCTTCAGTAACAAGAATAAATTCATCTACTAAATGTTTAACTACTTCATATGTTTGTTCACCAGGAACTTTTACATCACAACCATCTGCTATCGTGCTATCCACTCGATGTTCAGTTAAATCTCTCTTATAGAAAGACTCAGCCATACCATGAACATTCTCAGATTGAACACCGATAATATGAATTGAAGGGTTAAATGATTTTAATGCGGTGGCAATACCTGCAATTAATCCTCCACCGCCAACTGGTACGATGACTGTATTCACATTCCAAATATCATCTAAAATTTCTAAACCAATTGTTCCTTGGCCTGCCATTACAAACTTATCGTCATATGGATGAACGATTGTCATGCCATTTTCTTTCGCTAATTCTTCCATATAAAGTCTAGTTTCGTTAAAGTTTTTACCTTTTAAAATAACCTTTGCCCCATAGCCTTTTGTTGCTTGTTGTTTCGCTTGTGGTGCTGTTTCAGGCATTACGATAGTTGCATCAATGCCTAATAATTTAGCTGTTAAAGCAACACCTTGTGCATGGTTCCCAGCAGATGCTGCGATAATGCCTTTTTCTTTTTGTTCATCTGTTAAGTGATTAATTTTATTGCTAGCGCCTCTAAATTTAAAAGATCCTGTGAATTGCATATTTTCTAATTTTAGAAATACATTCCCTTTAGTTATACTTTGGCTTAAATACATTGATTTAATTAGAGGTGTTCGACGAATAAATGGTTTAATGCTTGCTTTAGCTTCTTCGATATCTCCTAAACTTACAATATGTGCTGTTTGTAATGTAACTGTGTTGGTTGTCATAATAATTACATCCTTCCGTTTTGTAAATTTTTAGTCCAAACTATAATGCTATATTTAAAATATTCATTTCACTCAATTTCATTTAAATTATTATCTATTCGATAACATTTAATATTTCTTTATAATCTAGGTCATGTGATGAAGCTAATCCTTGATTTGTCACTTGTCCTTGGTAAATGTTTACACCAGTACTTAAGGCTTCATTATCTTTAATTGCTTGTTCTAAGCCTTTGTCACAAATTTCTAATATATAATCAATATTTCCTTGTGCTAATGCCATTGTTGAAGTTCTTGGGACTGCTCCTGGTTGATTTGGTACACCATAATGAATCACACCTTCTTCTTCATACACTGGATCAGAAATTGTAGTTGGTCTAATTGTTTCAATAGTTCCACCTTGGTCAATAGCTATATCGATTAATACTGAACCTTTTTTCATTGATTTAACCATCTCACGAGTAACCAATTTTGGCGGTTTCGCACCTGGAATTAAAATTGTAGAAATAAATACATCTGCTTTCTTAATTTGTTCTGCTAAATTTTCTGGTGTTGATTTGACTACTGTGACATCTTTTTCTGCATACATATCTTCAAGATATTTAATGCGGTCATCGTTTAACTCGATAATGATTACTTTAGCATTTAGTCCCAAGGCAACATTTGCTGCATTTGTTGCTGCTACGCCACCACCGAAAATCACATATGTACTACCAGGTATATCCACATTTTCATGTACACCAGTCACTAAAGTACCTTGACCACCATGTTGTGCTTCAGAGTAGTAAGCTCCCATAATTGCTGAGCGTTGACCTGCTATAGCACTCATTGGCGCTAATAATTCTGCTTTTCCATTTTTTATAATGGTTTCACCACTAATCGCAGTTACACCAACTTCTTGCATTTTTTCTACTATTTCTTTTGAAGATGCTAGATGTAAAAATCCCCAGATAATTTGATTCTTTTTGAAATATTGATATTCGCTTTCATGAGGTTCTTTTACTTTGATAACAAGATCAGCTTCCCATGCTTGTTCGTGAGTTACGATCTTAGCGCCTTCTTTTTCATACATATCGTTAGAAAATCCTGAACCAATGCCAGCATTTTTTTCAACAATTACTTTATGTCCTGCATCCGTTAACTTACGCACATTTTCGGGTGTGCAAGCTACACGTCCTTCACCTTGTTTTAATTCTTTGACTACTGCAACTAACATTTGCAACACTCCTCTTTCATTTGTGAATAATTTCACAATTATTTTATCCTTTGGTTATGAATATGTAAATACCATTAATTAATTATTCATATTTTATCTATAATTTGTTAATAAATATTTAATATATTATTCTTATTCTTAAATATTATGTGCAATTATACCACTATATTTATTTCTTATACTCCATTTGATTTATAGTTGTATTAATACATTGACTCAAAAACTAATTAATCAAATATGTTTTTTTAGATTAATAAAGTTGTAACTGTACTATTTTGTAGTGTATGGTAATTTATTTGGATGAAATATAATTCTTTATACTCTATTGATTAATCAAATATGTATCTATCAAAATTCGGCTTATTTATTCACTCTGACATATCCAAATACGCAAAAAGACTATTTCTACCTTGTATCGATAGAAATAGTCTTTTTATACTTAATTGGTTTAATTTTTCATAAAATCTTATACTTTTTAAAAATGGGATGAAATATATTTTCCTGAAACATGTAATTCATGTTCGTTACAAATTGATAAAATATGATTAAGCGTTGTTGCAAATGACATTTTCTCAAAAAGCGCTTCACTATCAATTGGTACTTGTGTGTGAATTTCAGCCAGTCGCTTCGATAAATATAGTTCATCTAAATTGTCATTAATCTTATTACGTTGCCCAGCTGATAATGCATCAATGTTTTCAACCACATTTTCAACGCTTTGATATTGCTGAATTAACTTAATAGCCGTTTTCTCACCAATTCCTTTAACACCTGCATATCCATCTGCTGTATCACCCATAAACGCTTTAATATCGATTAGTTGTTGTGGTTCAAGGGCATATTCTTCGTTAAAACGATGTAATGTATATCTATTATAAATGTTAAAACCTTTTTTAATTAGCCAGACTTCAACATTGTCATTAATACATTGCAGTAAATCTTTGTCGCCCGTAATAATATAGACATCGTTATCAGTTGAATATTGTTGTGCTAATGTACCTATAACATCATCCGCTTCATAGTTTTTAACGCCAATATTTACAAAGCCAAATTGCTCTGAAATTTCTTTAACATAATCAAATTGTGGTATCAATTCTTCTGGTGGTGCAGAACGATTTTGCTTATAACCATCAAACATATCATTTCTAAAAGTTGATTGTCCCATATCCCAACATACAGCTACATGTGTAGGGCGTATTTCATGTATTGCCGAAAAGATATGACGCACAAACCCTTGTATTCCATTTGTAGGTACACCTTGTGAATTGTACATAAATTGTTTATGAAGACTTGTAGCGTAGAAATGTCTAAATAATAGTGCCATACCATCTACAAGTAATATTTTATTAGGCATTTAAAACGTTCCTTCTTTCTTAATATAAAATAGTTTTCAGTTGTTGATGTTTATCTTTCAATTGATTGATAAGTGTTGTATCTAAATCAAATGCTAATAAATCGTTTATTTGCGTTTGAATATTAGCTTCAAAACTTTCAAATTGCGATTCAGCTTCTACAGCCATTTGCTTAACATATAATTCAAGTTGTTGCCTCAATAATCCCATTTGTGGTTGTAATAATCCTAACGTACTTTGACAAATTGATTCATGTATATCTCTTTGCCCATTTGGATTCAAAATTTTACGTTTTGTTAATTGTTTAGGCAATGCATTTAGCATATCATTGAAATCGATGTGCAATAATGGTTGCTCTATATTAGCTGATTCAAAGTTAAACTGAGGATTAACAATGACATGTAAATCTGCTAATTGTTGAACGATTGGTGCAATTTGCTCAGTGAGTTGCTTATTAAAGTATTTTTTTATACGTTCTGTAATTAAAGATTGCTCTAAAAACAATCGTTGATGAATTTGATCTAAGTATACTTTCGTAGACACTTTCTTTTCTTCATTAAAATCACTATTTTGCGTCATTTGAGAATTAAACACTGATTTAACATCGTCAAGTAGTTGTAATTTTAAACGTGCATTTAAATGATAAACTTGTTCTTCAACTTCGTTGTCTGTATGTTGTAACGTCGCATCAATTAATTGATGTTGTAAACGCTGTTTATCTTTATAGACTGTTAACCTTTGTTGGCGACGTGAAATATCAGCTTTATTTGTTTCAAATTCTGTAATCATCTCTACATAAGAACGATCCATTTGTTTAAGCTGATGAATCATTTGTTGTTCTAAAATTGATTTAGATTCAACATCAACAAATTGTTGTATGCTTTGTTTTAATTGATCAATGCCCTTATCTTCAGCTTGTAATGCATTTCGACTTGATACAGCAAAAATGTCTGATTGTAAGTGTACTTGTCTTAATGCATCTGATACATATGTTTCAACCGCTTCAAGATCATCTTGACTTTCTGCTAAATCAGCAGCATTAATTACCATTTTAAATGCTTGGTTTTCATTCAACTGGTTCATATCTTTCATGTGTTCTATAAACGCCTTGTCATTATCAGTAAATGAATGATTAAAATAACTTACATACAATATTAAGTCTGAAGAAGTTAAAATTTGCTCGGTTTCATTTGTATGCCTTTGGTTATTTGAGTGTAGCCCTAATGAATCAACAATTATTTTACCTTTTAACCAATCATGCATTAATGCAATGTGTACTGTTTTAACAAATGTTGCGTATTCATCTTCTGCACTCCACTTTTTCAATTCTTGTTGATTAATGGCATGTTTTTCACCATTTTCCAACATATTGACATACAAATTATAATGTTTTTCAACTGCATGTACAAAAGCGAGTTGATTTTTATTTAAATGTGATTTTAACTTTTCTAAATCTGAATTAATAAAGTCTTCTATAGTTGAAAAAGACATATCTTGGTATTCAACTACTGCATTAATTTCATCTAATAATTGCGATTGTGATTTTAGCGTTATATAACTCTCGTCTCCATAAGATATTTCTGTAGTAGCTGCTGTAGTAGGATTTGGAGAACTGACTAAAATCTGCTCGCCTAATAATGCATTTATCAAACTACTTTTACCAGCACTAAATGTTCCAAATACACCTATTTTTATTAATTTATTATCTATACGTGTTAATGTTTCGTGGATATCTTGCTTTGTACGCTTGAACAAAGGCACATCCGAAATTATATCAAGCGCTTTTTGAATATCTATAGACATATTTGTTGTAGCTGTATTTTGATTTAGCTGCTGATTATCACGATTATCCTGAGTATTATCAGTAGCCACTTGATATGTTGTCTCTTGTCGACCTATTAATTTATCTAGAGATTCATCTAAATGAATATAGTAGTGACGATAATTCTTAGTCGTCAATGACTGACGCAGCTCATTTAATTCTGTATAACGTTGATATTCTTTTAAATCATCACTTTCTTCTGTTGGTAATTCATCTGCCTGCACATTTTCTATTATTTCTTTAAAAATTGGTGTTGATTGTTGTTCAACATATTTCTTAATGGCTTTAACCACTTCGTCTGAAAATGTAAGTACATAAGTATTGCTGATTGATGTTTGTGGTTGATATAAATCTTCAATCATTTCCGGCTTAACGTCATAATGCTGATTTAATACTTTATCTGAAGCTTCTTTTTTATTGATAAAACGCGTTACAAATGACATATCTTCTCGCATTGGTTGACGAATTTGTTGATTAACATGTTCTTGTAACGCATCTGTCGCTGTTAATAATCGCTGTTGTTGAATTTGTAGCTTTTTCTTCTTTTTATTAAAAAACCCACCAACATTAAAGTCTTGAGACATACTTTCCAAATAACTTCGTAACATTTCTCTCATATTATGCGGCATAATGTATGCATTTTCTAAAATATTTTTACGCTTATTCTTTAAAAATGCCATTAATTCATCTGGATTATTTAAAAGTTGTGCCTCTTCACTAATTGCTTGATGTTGTTGACTATTTAAAAATGCTTGTTCAAACTCCGCTTCTTCGATACCTAAATCTTCTAGTACTTCCTGAATTTCAGACTGAATGTAATCTAGCTGAGCTTCGGTAATGTATTCAACCGTTCTTGATGTATAATCCTCTATTGTCTCTCTATGTTGATCTAATGAAATTAGATAACTTGATAATACTTCAAGTTCATTTTCAGGGTGATCAAATTTAGATACATAAAAGGTGCGTTCTAATTTAATGCCCCAATCTGCAATTGATTTTTCAACTCGTGATTTAAACGTAGAGAATGACAATTCATCGTCTTGATGCTTGTCAATTTGATTAATGATAAACACAACAGGTATTCCAACATCATTTATATGCTTCATAAACTTAAAGTTAAGTTCAGATTGAACGTGGTTATAGTCAACCGTATAAAATATCATATTACTTGTATACATATATTGTTCTGTTATTGACTGATGTGATGCAACATTTGAATCAACACCTGGTGTATCTTGCAACGTAAACCCATTTTCAAATTTAGCTGATTGAAAATTAATTTCTACAGATTCAACGTCGACATTTTGGCGATTCATTTCCCTTACTTCATCATAATTAGATAATTTGGCATACGTTTGATTCGGCAAATTAGCAATAATATCGTGATTGTCTGAAACTGACACAATAGCAGTATTACTTGTCGTTGGTACAGGTGAACTTGGTAAGATATCTTGTTCAATTAATAAATTTATCAGTGTCGATTTACCTGCAGAAAAATGTCCAACGAACGAACATGTATATTGCTGCAAATATACTTTCTTAATTACTTGGTTAATTGTATGTAAAAGTGCTTCATTTCGCGACTTTTCAACTTCTTTTTTTAATTTATATAAAAGATCTAATTGTTCTTTATTAATCATGTTACTTTCCCCTTTGGTTCGTTCACATAGAAATGCTTGCTTGTTAAAACGAATTCATACAATATCGATGTCCATTTAAACATAGATCGTTAAATGGCTCGCATTGTATTATGTTTAAATTTTATCATAGCTGCTTGATAAAACATACGAATAATCAATTTTCTTCAAACATTCCAACTTAAAAGTTCATATTTCTAAAAATCACAAATCATCGTTAAATTTTTCTAGAAAATAAATATTGTCACAGTTTGTTCACACACGTCACAGAATTGACACCGTATAATAGCCAATTGGGAGGGAAATATGAAAAATACATTTAATCCATTACAAAGATTACATTTCTATGCAGCAATATTTATTGCTCCACTGTTAATCACTTTAACCATTTCGGGCATTGGTTACTTGTTCTTTCCAGAAGTTGAAAATAATATTTATAAGAATGAGTTTTTTGGTGACAGTGATGTAAAAACGCATCAAACATTAAATGATGCAGTACATCAAGTTGAACAACAATATGAAGGATTCTTTGTAAGTAAAGTTAGCATACTTGATGAACCATATAACAAACGAATTACACTGAGTGATATGGCAGGAAATCAACGTTACGTCTTTCTAGATCATAACAATCAATTTGTTGCAGATCAAAATGCGAAACATACGTATTCTAATGTGATGCGAAGTATACATAGTTCTTTGTTTACTGAAAATACTATTATTAATTATTTAGTAGAGTTAACCGCATGTTGGACGATATTCATGATTTTATCTGGTACTTATTTACTCATTAAGAAGCATTTAATTTCTAACAAAGGTAAGGCACTTCGTTGGCAAAAGTGGCACGCAATGATTGGAGTTATCATTGCAATTCCAGTATTTGTATTAGTTTTAACTGGATTGCCATGGTCTGGTTTTATGGGCAGTAAAATTGCCGGTATGATGGACACAAACGGTGACCTTGGTCAAGGTGAATTAGCGATTAATCCACCTAAATCAGATTTGAACGAATTACCTTGGGCTACACGTAAAAATAAACAGCCAGCTTCATCCGAAAAAGGTTCAAGTGGTCATCATGGTAATGCAGCAATGCCTCAAACCAAATTAGATTATCAAATATCTATTGATAAGGTCGTTGTACAAGCGCAAAAAGCTGGTATTAAAAAGCCGTTTTCAATCGTATATCCAAGTGATAAAAATGGTACCTTTATTGTATCTAATACTAGTAATTCAGGTGTTACTGGGCTAGATGTATCACCTTACAAGGAACAAACACTTTATTTCGACCAATATAGCGGTAAAAAGCTAGGTACGATTAAATATGATGACTACGGTATTATTGCTAAATGGTTTACATGGGGCATTCCGCTTCACGAAGGTCATTTATTCGGCATTTTAAATAAAATCATTAATTTATTTGTATGTATCGCTTTATTAGTAGCCATTGGCATGGGGTTTGTCTCTTGGATAAAGCGTACAAAAAATACTGCAGTAAAAGTACCACATCGCGTAAAAAAACCAGCATCTATATCACTCATAATATGTTTAATTGTATTAGGATTATTAATGCCATTATTTGGATTATCACTTATCCTTGTATTTATAATTGAATTAATATTATATATTAAAGATCGTCGTGCTAAACAATAATGCACTTAAAGTTTTGAACTGACGAAATTTACAAAATGATTCTCGTCTCTCTAATTACTTAAAACGGGTTCTATAATAAATCGTACTGATGGAAAGTTTTTACTTTTTATCTGTCCGATTTTTTGAATTTGAAGATAAAAAAGCATCTAAAACGCATAAGAAGATAACTCTACTTCTTCAAAATTACGTTATAGATGCTTTTTTATTAATTCATATGCATGTCGTGAATTTTCATCATTAAACCGTGTGGGACGTCATCATGTTTAACAATCTCTTGTTTATAAAATGTCTTCCCATCATCTTTAGAAACTAATTTTACAAAGTCTCCTTTTTTCGGTTTAAAATCATTTGATGGTTCTACTTTGATATTATGTTTGACTAATCCATCTTTTTCACTGACAACTTTTTCTGCATTTGTTTTACTATTCATATAACCAAAATAAGTCGTTTTTTGACTAGAAAAAATCATTAAACATACAACGGCAATACCAATAACAATCAATGCAATAGATAAACCTAGACCCATTTTTTTACCCATTTATAGACTCCTCCATTTTTCAAAAATACCTATTATCATGAGAACTTAATTATTACTAATTTTAGTCACGCATTAGAAACACTTTAGTTTTCAATAGTTTTACGTTCTGTCTTTTTACCCCAGTATTGATAATAAGTACATTCTATATATCCATTAAATAACTTACGTCGCTTCGTTGCTTTACGATCTACTAAATATTCAAATTCTTTATTACTTGTTAAAATGTATGTAGATAAAAATGGATGTTGTTTCATTAGTTTACCAATATAACGGTACATTTCTTCAACTTCTTCACGATCACCAATACGTTCACCATATGGAGGATTTCCAATTAACGCCACCGGTTCTTCTGTATCAATTGTTAATGTATTGACATCTTTTACACTAAATTTAATAATATCAGACAACCCAACTTCTTCAGCGTTACGCTTAGCAATCTCTACCATTTCTGGATCGATATCAGAAGCATATACTTCGATTTCTTTATCATAATCAGCCATCTTATCCGCTTCATCACGGTAATCATCATAAATATTTGCTGGCATGATGTTCCATTGCTCTGATACGAACTCGCGATTAAAACCAGGTGCGATATTTTGAGCAATTAAACAAGCTTCTATAGCTATTGTACCCGAACCGCAAAATGGATCAATTAAAGGTGTATCACCTTTCCAGTTTGCAAGACGGATTAAACTTGCTGCCAACGTTTCTTTAATTGGTGCTTCACCTTGTGCTAATCTATATCCACGTCTGTTCAAACCAGAACCTGATGTATCGATAGTCAATAATACATTATCTTTTAAAATGGCAACTTCAACGGGGTATTTCGCACCTGATTCATTTAACCAACCTTTTTCGTTATATGCGCGACGTAATCGTTCAACAATAGCTTTCTTAGTTATCGCCTGACAATCTGGCACACTATGTAGTGTTGATTTAACGCTTCTACCTTGAACTGGGAAGTTACCCTCTTTATCAATTATAGATTCCCAAGGGAGCGCTTTGGTTTGTTCGAATAATTCGTCAAACGTTGTTGCGTTAAAACGTCCAACAACAATTTTGATTCGGTCTGCTGTGCGCAACCATAAATTTGCCTTTACAATTGCACTTGCGTCTCCTTCAAAAAATATACGACCATTTTCAACATTTGTTTCATAGCCTAATTCTTGAATTTCCCTAGCAACAACAGCTTCTAATCCCATTGGACAAACTGCAAGTAATTGAAACATATATGATTCTCCTTTTATACAGGTATTTTATTCTTAGCTTGTGTTTTTTATACATTTCCAACAAATTTAATCGCTGATACATTAACGCATTCGCTTATTATTTTAAAACAAGGCAGTGTCATTATATCAAGACAAGGCGTTAATTTTAAGTGTTCTTTTCATGAAAAAAGCTCTCCATCATCTAGGAGAGCTAAACTAGTAGTGATATTTCTATAAGCCATGTTCTGTTCCATCGTACTCATCACGTGCACTAGTCACACTGGTACTCAGGTGATAACCATCTGTCTACACCACTTCATTTCGCGAAGTGTGTCTCGTTTATACGTTGAATTCCGTTAAACAAGTGCTCCTACCAAATTTGGATTGCTCACTCGAGGGGTTTACCGCGTTCCACCTTTTATATTTCTATAAAAGCTACGTCACTGTGGCACTTTCAAATTACTCTATCCATATCGAAAGACTTAGGATATTTCATTGCCGTCAAATTAATGCCTTGATTTATTGTTTCATCAAGCACGAACACTACAATCATCTCAGACTGTGTGAGCATGGACTTTCCTCTATATAATATAGCGATTACCCAAAATATCACTTTTAAAATTATAACATAGTCATTATTAGTAAGACAGTTAAACTTTTGTATTTAGTAATTATTTACCAAATACAGCTTTTTCTAAGTTTGAAATACGTTTTAAAATATCTACATTATTTGAAGATGTATTTGTTGTTGTATTATTCGAAGAAAAACTTTTATTGTCCTGAGGTCTTGATGTTGCTACACGTAGTCTTAATTCTTCTAATTCTTTTTTAAGTTTATGATTCTCTTCTGATAATTTTACAACTTCATTATTCATATCGGCCATTTTTTGATAATCAGCAATAATGTCATCTAAAAATGCATCTACTTCTTCTCTTCTATAGCCACGAGCCATCGTTTTTTCAAAATCTTTTTCATAAATATCTTTTGCTGATAATTTCAATGAAACATCTGACATTTTTTCCACCTCATTAGAAACTTTGATCTTCAGACCACTGTAAGTCATTGATGAATGCTGTTAATTCATCGAACGTCACAATATCACAAGTATAGTTTGTTTTATCCATAAAATCAACTAACATCTGCTTGAAGAACTTAGGACTTGCCTCTTGTTCCTCATCATAAATGAGCAATGTTTGATCCGAATGTTCAAGCATAAATTGATCTGCTTGTTTAAATTGAAAAGGACCCTGATACGACGTATGAAAAATACTATCAACATAATCTGCATGCTTAATTATGTTGGCATACTTACTTTGATTATGTTCATTCCACTTTTCTGTATGTCCTTGGAACGGTGTAATTACAGCAAACTTTAACGAATCATATGTTCGTTGTAATTCAATAACAACTTCTGCAGTCCATAATTCTATACCCATTTGCCCTTGTATTAACACCCATTCTAATCCTTCATCCAACAGTTGTTCAATTTTATGTTTTATAAATTGTTTTAAATAATGTACTTCAGGTGCGTCATCTTTAAAAATGTTTAATTCGAATGATTTGTAACCTGTTACATAAACTGTTTTAACCATGAGTACCCTCTTTTGTTACGCCATCTAATATATTTTGTAAATCATATTGAACACTTTTAAGCTTTTCTATAAATAACTTTCGACTTGTTCGCTTAAAATGACATTCGACAGAAAGTTGTTCAATGTTAGCAATCAGTAGCTCAAATTTCCTTGAATTCATATAAGGTACTTCTATAATAAATTCACGATGTAATTTGATCTCATTGAGCATGCTATCAATATGTTCAGTATATGGCTTTACAGTTTGGTAAAAATCATGATCTTGTTGTTGTGATTTCACATTTTCAAAATTTTGTTGCATGTTGTTAACTTCATAAATTAGTGATTCGACTACATCATTCATGAGGACGCCTCCTACATTTTTTAATTTATCACAATATACTGTATTCGTCATGTTTTAACACTCTATATAATTTGATTTAACTATTTTTTCAAATGTGTTATCTGTTAAATCAAGTAAATCTAAAAACTTCCTATATAAATACAAAATTTTATCGTGTATGTTGTTATACGATGAAAATACTTTTAATCTAATAAAATCATTTAAATCAAATACACCTCTGCTGATTAACAACACATACTTGTACTTGCCTCAAAAATAAAAATTACTGATCATGATTTGACTTTTATAACAAAATTCAAAAATATTGTAATGAGTATTCATTTTTATAAGCAAAACTTTTCAATTAATTAAAATTGTGTGTAAAATTCCAACATTAACGGTAAATGTATTATAATATTATTGTGTTAATGCTGAAATCACGTTAAAATAAGCTTTGGTGTATTGTGTCTTTCGCATTTATACTAATTTAAGTTTGGTGTTTCACTATAATGTTGTGTATAATAAACAACGTTTACTACCAAACTTGTGTGGTGAAATTTATGAATTATCCAAATGGTAAACCATATCGTAAAAATAGTGCTATAGACGGAGGGAAAAAGACCGCTGCCTTTAGTAATATTGAGTATGGTGGACGTGGTATGTCACTTGAAAAAGATATCGAACATTCAAATACGTTTTATCTTAAAAGCGACATTGCAGTTATTCACAAAAAGCCTACGCCAGTACAAATAGTTAATGTCAACTATCCTAAGCGGAGTAAAGCTGTGATTAACGAAGCTTATTTTCGTACACCTTCAACAACTGATTACAACGGCGTTTATCAAGGTTATTATATTGATTTTGAAGCAAAGGAAACTAAAAACAAGACGTCCTTTCCTTTAAATAATATTCATGACCATCAAGTCGAACATATGAAAAATGCATATCAACAAAAAGGTATTGTGTTTTTAATGATTCGTTTTAAAACGCTAGATGAAGTTTATCTTTTACCCTATTCAAAATTCGAAGTATTTTGGAAGAGATATAAAGATAATATTAAAAAGTCTATAACAGTTGATGAAATACGAAAAAATGGTTACCATATTCCTTATCAGTATCAACCAAGATTAGACTATCTAAAAGCAGTTGATAAGTTGATATTAGATGAAAGTGAGGACCGCGTATGACGGAAAACAAAGGATCTTCTCAGCCTAAGAAAAACGGTAATAATGGTGGGAAATCCAACTCAAAAAAGAATAGAAATGTGAAGAGAACGATTATTAAGATTATTGGCTTCATGATTATTGCATTTTTCGTTGTTCTTTTACTAGGTATCTTATTGTTTGCTTATTATGCTTGGAAAGCACCTGCTTTTACCGAAGCTAAATTACAAGATCCGATTCCTGCAAAGATATATGACAAGAACGGAGAACTTGTTAAAACATTAGATAATGGCCAAAGACATGAGCATGTAAATTTAAAAGACGTGCCGAAATCAATGAAAGACGCAGTACTTGCAACTGAAGACAATCGTTTCTACGAACATGGCGCACTTGATTATAAACGTTTATTCGGTGCAATTGGTAAGAACTTGACTGGTGGATTTGGTTCTGAAGGTGCCTCAACATTAACACAACAAGTTGTTAAAGATGCATTTTTATCACAACATAAATCTATTGGACGTAAAGCTCAAGAAGCATACTTATCATATCGTTTAGAACAAGAGTATAGTAAAGATGATATCTTCCAAGTATATCTAAACAAAATTTACTATTCTGATGGCGTAACAGGTATTAAAGCTGCTGCTAAGTATTACTTTAATAAAGATTTAAAAGATTTAAACTTAGCGGAAGAAGCTTATTTAGCCGGTTTACCTCAGGTTCCAAACAACTATAATATTTATGATCATCCAAAAGCTGCTGAAGATCGTAAAAACACTGTTTTATACTTAATGCATTATCATAAACGCATTACAGATAAACAGTGGGAAGATGCTAAGAAAATCGATTTAAAAGCGAACTTAGTAAATCGTACTCCTGAAGAACGTCAAAACATTGATACAAATCAAGATTCTGAGTATAATTCATACGTTAACTTTGTGAAATCTGAATTAATGAATAATAAAGCATTCAAAGATGAAAATTTAGGTAATGTATTACAAAGTGGTATTAAAATTTATACAAACATGGATAAAGATGTTCAAAAAACATTACAAAATGATGTTGATAATGGTAGCTTCTACAAGAATAAAGACCAACAAGTTGGTGCAACGATTCTTGATAGTAAAACTGGTGGTTTAGTTGCTATATCTGGTGGACGTGATTTCAAAGACGTCGTTAACAGAAACCAAGCAACAGATCCTCACCCTACTGGTTCATCTTTAAAACCTTTCTTAGCGTATGGACCTGCCATTGAAAATATGAAATGGGCAACAAACCATGCGATTCAAGATGAATCTTCATATCAAGTTGACGGTTCTACATTTAGAAACTATGATACGAAGAGTCACGGTACTGTATCTATTTATGATGCTTTACGACAAAGTTTCAATATCCCAGCTTTAAAAGCTTGGCAATCAGTTAAGCAAAATGCTGGTAATGATGCACCTAAGAAATTCGCTGCCAAACTTGGCTTAAACTACGAAGGCGATATTGGTCCATCTGAAGTACTTGGTGGTTCTGCTTCAGAATTCTCACCAACACAATTAGCATCAGCATTTGCTGCAATCGCTAACGGTGGTACTTATAACAACGCGCATTCAATTCAAAAAGTAGTTACTCGTGATGGTGAAACAATCGAATACGATCATACTAGCCATAAAGCGATGAGTGATTACACTGCATACATGTTAGCTGAGATGCTAAAAGGTACATTTAAACCATATGGTTCTGCATATGGCCATGGTGTATCTGGAGTAAATATGGGTGCTAAGACAGGTACTGGTACTTACGGTGCTGAAACTTATTCACAATATAATTTACCTGATAATGCAGCGAAAGACGTGTGGATTAACGGCTTTACACCTCAATACACTATGTCAGTGTGGATGGGCTTCAGTAAAGTTAAACAATATGGTGAAAACTCATTTGTGGGACATAGCCAACAAGAATATCCACAGTTCTTATATGAAAATGTGATGTCAAAAATTTCATCTAGAGATGGCGAAGACTTTAAACGTCCTAGCTCAGTAAGTGGTAGTATCCCATCAATCAATGTTTCTGGTAGTCAAGATAACAACACTACAAATCGTAGTACACACGGTGGTAGTGACACATCAGCAAACAGCAGTGGTACTGCACAATCAAATAACAATACTAGATCTCAACAATCTAGAAACAGCGGTGGATTAACAGGTATATTCAACTAATCCACTCAACATAAAATCCTCAGTTATACCATATTTATGGTGTAGCTGAGGATTTTTTTAGGTTCTTCATCTTTTATGGTGGGAAGGTAAAACTTCCTGCTTTTTTTATAAGTATTCATACGCTATTGCTATATTAGTAGAAACCGTAAAATCAGTCATTCACATACATTTTGAAACATCTAAATAGTTTTTCATATTCACATCTTTAGCTATGTAAAATTATTGAATTTGAATAAGTGGTTGTTCCCATTTTAAAATTATGATTATATTTTCTCATAGTCATCTTAGACGCTGTTTTAAATTGATATGTTTATCAATTCCCTGTGTACGTTAATCAGCGAAATATCAAGATGTTTGCAACATTTTTTCACAATCATAGATATAAGAAATCCACCTACGATTCGAAATAGATATCTTAAAGCATATCTCAAGATATCCATTATGATGTAGATGGACAGTTTTTATATTAAGACATTGTAATGACACGACACCTAACATAAATACAAATATGTGTGCATGAATTAGTTTTACATATTTTCAACATTAGGAAATGATCAATCTTGTCTATACCTGCTTATTCTTTAACCTTGTTTGATAACTAGCATTCATTTTAATCAATTCAGTTTTAAAGGTCTTCATTTGTCGATAGCCCATAAAATGATATTTACGTTCAATCATATAATCATATCTTTCTTTAAAATTCATTGGCACAACAGGATATTGATTTAATTTATCAAAATCAATATTGCCAGTTATGTCATTAACCTGCTTAAAATAATCAATAATTTTACTATGGTATTCATCCAAGTAGGGCTTTGCTTCACTAGAACCTAATGTCTTATTTTTGGCAAATACATCAATCTCTTGTTCTAAATTATCAAATACCTCTTTTGTAATATTTGTCATGTTATCACGCTTCTTTCAAACTAGCTTTATAACGTTTTTGTCCTTCTCTACAATCTTCTAATAGTGGACAAATATCGCATTTAGGTTTTCGGGCTAAACAGTGGTATCTTCCAAAGAAAATGAGTTGATGATGGCTCCTATTCCATCTATCTCTAGGTATGACAGAACATAAACGGTCTTCTACCTGTCTCACATTATCTTTCCAACGATTAATACCTAAGCGTTTAGAAACACGTTCTACATGCGTATCAACAGCTAATGAAGGTTCATCAAATGCTACACTCATGACTACATTAGCAGTTTTACGTCCTACACCTGCTAAACTTTCTAATTCCTTATGTGTTTGTGGTATTTCTCCATTAAATTGATCAATCAAAGATTGACAAAGTTTCTTAATATTCTTAGCTTTGTTACGATACAGACCGATAGAACGAATATCATTCATAAGTTCTTCATCACTGACTGCCAAATAATCTTCAGGCGTTTTGTATTTTTTAAACAGCTCAGTTGTTACTCTATTTACTAGAACGTCTGTACATTGCGCTGACAATAATACAGCAATAGTTAATTCGAACGGATTATCATGTTTTAATTCACATTCTGCATCCGGAAACATATTTGCTATAACATCAATCATTTCTAATGCTTTTTTCTTACTTACCATCAAGGTTCTCCCCGTTTAACCAATCAAATTTAGGTACCGTTTTAACTGTGTGCGTCATTTTCGGTTTATTAAATTTTTCTCTTATTTTTCTAGAATCGTCAATTGTTTTGACATTGTTTTTCTTCCAATTAAGTAAAATACGATCCATATATTTAAAGCTAAGTTTATTCAAACTATTCGCCTCGTCTAATGCCGCTTGTATAATTGCACTATCGTGTTTATCAACATCAATCCATTGATTTAACGTTTCTATTTCATATGGAGATAACGGCCTTGCAAATGTATCCTCTAAAACTCTAAATAATTGTTTAAATTTTTCTTTACTATTTTGCTCTTTCGTTTCCATACTTTGTTGCTTCAATATATGACTTAATTTTTCGAAAAAAGGATCTAGATTCATATATTCGGTAAATCTACCTTCTTCATCTTTTTGAACTTGTAATTCTAGCAATTCACGTTGTATCAAATTTTGAATAACCATTGTAATATCGCGTGGTTGCATAGTTGAGCCCTTCTGAAGTAATTCAATTGAAGGCTGTTTATTTGATGTTTCGGAAGCATAAATCAATTTAAGCAAAATGACTAAATCTTGCTCATCTAAACCTAAGTCACTGTAATGGTCTAATAATTCTCTTCGTATCACTACAGGTCTTGCTTTTAATTGATATTTATCCATGTTCGTGCCCCCTTTTAAATTTAACCATTACTTAATAGTATAAATCATTTTCTTTAATTTTCGACTAAAATGCTTAATATATTTAACTAGTAGCAAACAAATTTTAAATAACAGTATTTTTTAACACTAGATTTTAACAATGAACTTTATTTATAATCAGATGAACTATTTATTTTCCAAATATAGTTACTAAACAAAAGTTTTTTCATGATTAATATAAGCCGTTATCAATCTTCATTTTCCAAGCATAAATCGCCCAGCTATTAATATAGGCTGGACGATTCTTTTTATTATCATAATATATATTTTAAGTAACGACCCTAAAACTTATGGATATAAACGGTTTAATAATCTTGGGAATGGCGCTGTTTCACGAACGTGTTCAACACCAGAAATCCATGCTACTGTACGCTCTAAACCTAGACCAAATCCACAGTGTGGCACACTACCATAACGACGTAAGTCTAAGTAGTAACTATAAGCTTCTTCGTCTAATCCATGTTCTTTAACGCGTTGTTCTAACAATTCTAAGTCATCCACACGTTCAGATCCACCAATAATTTCACCGTATCCTTCAGGTGCAATTAAGTCTGCACATAATACAGTTTCTTCATTTTCAGGATTTGGTTGCATATAGAAAGGCTTAATTTTAGTTGGATAATTAGTAATAAACACCGGTAAATCATAATGATTAGCAATGGCTGTTTCATGTGGCGCACCAAAATCTTCGCCCCATTCAATATCATCAAAGCCTTCTGCTTTTAAGAATTCAATTGCATCATCATATGAAATTCTAGGGAATGGTGTCGCAACTTTTTCAAGTTTTGATGTATCACGCTCTAAAATTTTCAACTCTAGTTTACAATTTTCTAAAACTGATTTTACAACATGTGTTACATATTGTTCTTGAATTTCTAAACTTTCAGCATGATTTGTGAAAGCCATTTCTCCTTCAATCATCCAGAACTCGATCAAGTGTCTACGTGTTTTTGATTTTTCAGCTCTGAAAGTTGGACCAAATGAAAATACTTTTCCGTGTGCCATTGCTGCAGCTTCTAAGTATAACTGACCACTTTGAGATAAAAACGCATCTTGATCAAAGTATTTAGTATGGAATAATTCACTTGTACCTTCTGGCGCACTTGCTGTCAAAATTGGTGGATCAACCTTTGTAAATCCATCTTTGTTGAAAAATTCATACGTTGCACGAATAACTTCATTTCTAATTTTCATTACAGCATGTTGTTTTTTAGAACGTAACCATAAATGACGGTGATCCATTAAGAATTCTGTACCATGATTTTTAGGTGTAATCGGATAGTCATGCGCTTCTGAAATAACTTCAATTGATTTCACTTGCATTTCGTATCCTAAGTCAGAACGATTATCTTCTGTAATTGTGCCTGTAACGTATAGAGATGATTCTTGAGTAATTTCTTTCGCAAGTTTGAATACCTCTTCATCAACTTCTGATTTAACTACTACGCCTTGCATAAAGCCTGTTCCATCACGTAATTGTAAAAAGGCGATTTTACCACTTGAACGTTTATTTGTTAGCCAAGCACCAATTGTAACGTCTTGGTTTAAATGATCTTTCGCTTGTTTAATCGTTGTTTTCATAACCATTCTCCTATTTATTTTTTCGTTATACAATACTCATTCATTTTAACAAAATCCGCTTTCAAGTTCTAGAACTAGACTAAAAGATAACGTGTAAATGGTAATGATTTAAGCACAGATTTGAACATTAATTTATATTAAGACAATATAATCATCAGTTTCAGACAAAATATATAATAAAGCCTCAATATTATTTGTATGAAGGTCGTTTTTTGTGCTAACATTCAAGTTTAATTATAAAACTCAAATTTTGACGACCAAACAAAAATTCTTGTAACAGAACATAGCACATGTCATGTCACAAGAATTTTACTTTGTATTTCACTTTTTCTTTTTTTGAATTTGTCTTAATAATTTTCCAAACTGTTGAATGTCGCCTTTTTTCTGACGATAATTTTCAAGTGTTTGTTCAAAAAAGTTTTTATAATTACTGTTTATGAGTCGATCATCAAATGAAACTATTATGCCGCGATCATTTTCATTTCTAATTAATCTTCCAAGTCCTTGTCTAAAACGTGTAACTGCATCAGGTAATACATATTCCTTGAAAGTTGAAGTGAATTCAGAATCCATAAGCCAATATTTTGCATTATGCTTGTTCATAAACGGTAACTTCGCTATCATCACACATTTAATACCATTTGCTTGAAAATCAAAACCTTCAAAAAATGTTGACGTACCAAGCAGTATGGCCTTATCAAAATTATTAAACTGTTGTACTATTTTATAATTTTGGTTCTGCTGTTGTGTTAATACAACATAATCTTCAAATTCTGGCAATTCATTTAGCATATCTTGTACCATATGCATCATTTTATAACTCGTAAATAAGACTAAACATTTTGATGACGTTATAGTCGTATATTCAATAATATAGCTTACAATCGATGCTACATACTCATCTATATTTTTATATTGATAAGATGCTACATCACTCGGTATAAATACACTTGTATTTTTTGCACTTTGTAACGACGTGTTAACTTCAAATGTATTAAAGTGAACATCTTTGTTGAATAACTGTTTAAAAGCTTCAAACGAATGATTAAATTTTAAAGTACCAGATATAAAAATGAGTGATTTAAATTTTTCCAATACTTGTTTCGTTAATACATCTTTTACAGCGTAATCTTTCACATATAAACGTATTGTTGATTTTTGAGATAAATTTTTAATCGAAATGAAACTAGTATGTCCAGCTTTTAAACTTTGTTCGATATTTTTAAATTTATCTTTTAAATACAACAACTGTTTCCGTAATGATTTAACTGTTTTATGACTAATGCCATTGAATATTTCTAGCGTTTTATTTAACTTATCGATAATCGCATGTAAATCCTTCAAAATGTCTTTTGTTTCAAAAGTAAATACATTATGGAAGCGATGAATATCATCATCATAAACATCAGAATCATTGATAATCGTAAATATCGTTGAGAACAATTGCTCATTTAACTCATGAATCTCATTCATACTAGCCTTCAAGCCAAAAATATCAATTGGTGCAATATCTAATTTTTCCAAAATTCGCTGCTTTTCCAGTTGATCAATTGCCTTTAACAATTTTTCATTTTCGTTTTTACCAATCAAACCAAGCTGATATTTAATATCAGCATAACTCAACTCATTTGTCACTTGATTTAAGGCATAGTCTGGTAAGCGATGTGCTTCATCCACTATACAATCATCAAACAATTGATATATTGAATTTTCAACATCAGAATGAATTAAATGTGCATGATTTGTAATACCAATTTGAATGTTCTGTGCATTTCGCTTAATAAAATTATAATAATGAACATCGTGACGTGCCGGTACATATGTTTCAATTTTCTGGTCAAAATACATCTTTTGACCACCTTTTAAATTTAATTCCTGTATATCTCCGGACGGCGTCTCTGTAATCCAAATCAGCAATTGCATTTTCAAGATATTCACTTCGTAATTACTTGTGTCATCTTTTAAAATTTGACTAATAAGCCCCAATGAAATGTAATCACTTTTACTTTTAATCAATAGTGCATTAATTTTAAAATTTAACGCTTCATTCATTGCTGGAATATCTTTTTCTAACAATTGACTTTGCAGTAATTTGGTATTGGTAGAAATCATAACATGCTTTCCAGTTTCAATATTATACATCAAGGCCGCAAGTAAATATGCTAACGATTTACCACTGCCTAGTGATGCTTCAATCATTGCTTTTTCACTATGCATGAGCTGATCTAATATAGTTTCCGCTAAATATAATTGCTGCGGTCGATATGTTAAGCCAAGTTGATCTACAGCTTTGCTATATAAAGACTTCAAGCTGCCATTATAATTTGTTGTCGGCTTTTTAAAATCAACTTGCTTACGATAGATAATCTGTTCGAACTTTTCGTACGATTTATCCAATGGCTTTGCATCATATTGCCTAACCATCTCAAAGAAAATATCATACAAATCGTATTTCAACTGTTTACTTAAATAATATAATTGCTTCAAAGTATCTAACGGTAACTTTTCAAATTTTTCAAAAGCTAATATCATCAATTTAGCAGTAGTAGCGGCATCTTCGTCAGCTCGATGGGCATTTGCTAAGGTAATACCATGTGCCTCTGCTAATTCACTTAATTGATAGCTTTTATCTGTAGGAAAAGCTATTTTAAAGATTTCTAGTGTATCTATAACTTTTTTGGGACGATATTGAATATTACAATCTTTAAATGCCTTTTTAATAAAATTTAAATCAAAATCTACATTATGAGCGACAAAAATGCAATCTTTTATCTTATCGTAGATTTCTTGTGCAACTTGATTAAAATATGGCGCTTGTTGTAGCATATTTTCTTCAATGGATGTTAACGCTTGAATGAACGGCGGAATCTCTAAATTTGTTCTAATCATAGAATGATATGTATCAATAATTTGGTTATTGCGCACAAACGTTATACCAATTTGAATGATATCGTCAAAATCTAATTGGTTGCCTGTTGTTTCCAAATCCACAACGGCATAGGTTGCCATACCCATAGCTATCTCTCCTTGCTTTAGTGTTAAAAATCTATATCTGCACTAATTAAACGGTGTGATTCACCCGCTTCATCTCTAACAATTAAATAGCCATCGTAATCTAAATCAATTGCTTGTCCTTTAAACTGTTTATCATTTTCTGTAAATAGCAACGTTCTATTCCAAATATTAGAAGCTGCAATATATTCTTCACGAATTTCAGAAAAAGGTAACGTTAAAAATTGATTATATCTTTTTTCAATTTCTTGAAGTAATATCTCTAAAAATTGATATCTATCTAATTTATTTTTATCATGTAATTGTATACTTGTTGCTCTATGTCTAATACTTTCATCAAAGTTTTCTAGTTGTTGCGTCAAATTAATACCTATACCACATATTATTGCTTCTATACCATCATTATTAGCAACCATTTCAGTTAAGAAACCACACACTTTACCATTATCAATATATATATCATTCGGCCATTTCACTTTGACTTCATCTTGACTAAAATGTTGAATCGCATCTCTTATCCCTAATGCAATAAATAAATTAAATTTAGATATCATTGAGAATGCAACGTTAGGTCTTAACACGACAGACATCCAAAGTCCTTGCCCTTTTGAAGAACTCCAATGTCTATTAAATCGCCCACGACCTTTCGTTTGTTCATCACTCAAGATAAAAAATGAAGATTGATTTCCAACAAGTGACTTTTTCGCAGCAAGTTGTGTAGAATCTATTGAATCGTATACTTCACTAAAATCAAACAAAGCAGAACTTTTTGTATATTGGTCTATTATACCCTGATACCAAATATCTGGGAGTTGTTGTAATAAATGCCCTTTATGATTTACTGAATCAATTTTACATCCCTCTAACTTTAATTGGTCAATCACCTTTTTTACTGCAGTGCGTGAAATATTAAGTGATTCCGCAATGCTTTGTCCAGATATATAATTCGGTTTATTTTTATAGAGTAATTGAAGTACATCTTGACTATATTTTGACATGATTATCCACCCATTTCAAAATTTCAGTTTCTTCGTTGCTTACTTTACCTGTTACAATCGCTATCTCAATTTGTCTTAGCACATCTTTTAACCACGGACCACTTTTGGCATTTAAATGTGCCATAAGTACACCACCATTAACCATCATGTCTTTTCTATTATGCATAGGTAATCGATGTAATGTTTCATCAATCGTTTGAAGGTTAACGATTAATGGTTCATGTCCTTGAATATCATTTGCCTTTAACACGTCTGCTGCAACCATTACATTTTTAATGAGATTCGTATCATAATCATAAACAAACATTTTTAATTGTTCTTTTGTAATAATACTTGGTAATGCATTCATAATTTGAATATATTGATTGATATCTTTTACTTGTCGATTACTTAGCTTTAAAGGCTTCAATGAGTAATTAATATCAAATTTAACTGATGCTATAGCAATCAACAATTCTAAATCAATTGCTTCAGTCACATTAATTTGATTCATATCAAGATGTTCGAAATATGGCATATAATTAAATGCTTTCAGCGATTTTAAATGATTAAAACTCTTTTCAACATTAATACCTCGCATTAATTTAGTTAGTTCAATCACTATACGCTCAATTGATAAAAATTTAATATCTGCCATTTGTGTACGCATCGCTTCGAATGTTTCCGTTGCAATATCAAATGATAATTGTGACTGGAATCTTAAACATCGAATCATACGTAAAGCATCTTCTTGGAATCGTTCCTCAGCTATACCTACAGTTCTTATTATTCGATTATTAATATCTTGTTGACCATCAAAATAATCATACAATTTGTATGCTGTATCCATTGCTATCGCATTCATCGTGAAATCTCTTCGTTGCAAATCTTCGTATAAATCACGAACAAATGTAACACCACTTGGTCTACGGTGATCGACATAATCTTCTTCAGCCCGGAATGTTGTCACTTCATAATTTTCATCATTAAAAACTACATTTATAGTGCCATGTTCTTTACCTACAGGTATCGTATGACTAAAGATGGATTCTATTTCATCTGGCGTTGCACTTGTTGTGATATCTATATCATGAATATTTCTTCCCATGACATAATCTCTGACAGAGCCACCTACATAATATGCTTCAAAACCAGTGTCTTGAATTTGTTCTAATATAGGCCTTGCCTGTTCAAATAATGATTTATCCATATTATTACTCGCCTTTACTTTTGTTATGCTCATTTAGCATTTTTTGATAATAATACTCATATTGATCTGTAATGAGTTCTGATCCAAAACGTTCAGCAATATCTGCTAGCATGTTTTTCTGAAGTTTGTTGTATAACACCTTATCTTCAAGTAATCGGATAGCATAGTCACTCGCTGAATCACAATCACCCACATCTACGACAAATCCAGTTTCACCATGTTTAATAACCTCTTTAATTCCACCGGCATTTGAACCAATTGGAACGACGCCTGTTTTCATAGCCTCAAGTAAAGTTAGTCCAAAGCTTTCTTTTTCACTTAATAATAATACTAAGTCAGATAATTGGTAAAATTCACTTACGCAATCTTGTTTCCCTAAAAATAAAACATCCTCTTCTACGTTTAACTCTTTCGTCAATTGACGCATTGGCACTAATTCAGGACCATCTCCAAGTAAAATTAATTTACTAGGTATCTTTTCACGTACTTTTGCAAATGTTTCTATAATAGTATCTATGCGTTTTACTTGTCTAAAATTCGATACATGTATTAACACTTTTTCATCTGGTGCTATACCAAATTGTGATTTTAGTGCTGTGTTATGTTTAGTTGGAAACTCATTTTCACGTACAAAATTATAAATCGGTATAATTTCTTTGTTAGTTTCGATAATTTCATGTGTTTCTTGCGCTAAAGATTTACTCACACTTGTCACAATATCACTTTTTTCAATGCCAAATTTAATTGCACCTTGGAGTGAATGATCATAGCCCAAAACAGTAATATCAGTACCGTGTAGCGTTGTCATAATTTTTATATCTTTACCTGACATCTCACGAGCTAAAATCCCACAAATTGCATGAGGTACAGCATAGTGCATATGCAACAAATCAAGATCATATTCTTTAATAACTTCAGCGATTTTAGTACTTAACGTAATATCATACGGTGGATACTGAAATACTGCATATTGATTCACTTCAACTTGATGAAAAATCATATTCGGTAATGGTTTTCTTATTCTAAACGGGATATTTGAAGTGATAAAATGTACTTCGTGACCTCGCTCTGCTAATTTAATTCCTAATTCTGTGGCAATAATTCCAGAACCACCCATGGACGGGTAACATGTTATACCTATCTTCATTCGCTTGCCCATCCTTTCTTTCTATTTCTCTCTATTATTCTCGATGCGTAGATAATTGTTTAAATTTAAGTTTATAGTAATGTTGAGTTTATAATTTCATATATCTAAAAACAGGTGTTGTATATATAATCATTCATCTAGTTATACTTACTTTAAAAATAATATAATTTCATGCGATGCAATTCATTGGTCTATGTTTTTAATCTTAATCAAATCCAAATAAAGCATATATTTTTATATTCACTTTCTTTCGAATCGATTTTTATCTCTTGTATTAAACTTTTCCATTGTTTCATTAAAGCTCTCTGTCATATCTATTCCCATTGAATTCGCTAAACATAACAACACAAATAAATTATCACCTAATTCTGCTTTAATCGTATTTGCTTCCTCTGAATCTTTCTTCTTTTTTTCACCATAGGTATGATTTATTTCACGTGCAAGTTCGCCCACTTCTTCAGTCAATCTAGCTAAGTTAGCTAATGGTGAAAAATATCCTGTTTTAAATTGTCCAATATATTTATCAACTTCACGTTGCATTTCTACCATTGATTTCATTTCTACGTTCTCCTTATATTGCATTTCTAATATAGTATATATCAATTTGAAGTCTCATGCATGTTTAGTGCAATCTACTGACTCTAGCTAAACTAGATGACAAGTTGTTTATTTTAGAAGTTTAATAATTCAGTTTATATAAATGTAATGCATTCCTAACTAAATTAAATCAATTGAAATTGCGATTATAACTTTATGATTCGTACCACTACAATAAAATAATATAATGAATAATCTACCATTAGAAAAATAAGCACAAAAAAACTAGCAATCACACAAAATGTGATTAGCTAGTTAATAAGTGTCTAATTTAAGTTAATTGTTAATCTATAAGATTAATCACTTGAACGCGCAAGCAAAATGATACGTACAAGCTCTGCTACAGCGACAGCAGTTGCTGCAACATAAGTCATTGCTGCTGCAGATAATACTTTACGCGCATGCTTGTATTCTTTTTCATTTACAATGTTCAATGCCGTAATTTGTTTCATCGCTCTTGAACTCGCATCAAACTCAACTGGTAACGTAACAATTGAGAATAATACCGCTAATGACATTAAACCAGCACCAATCCATAAAGCAGTTGAACCAAATGCACTACCTATCGCTGTTAAGATAATACCTAACATGATGATCATATAACTTAATGAACTCCCTAGGTTTGCAACAGGTACTAATGCTGCTCTGAATCTTAAGAACCAATATCCTTGGTGATCTTGAATGGCATGACCAACTTCGTGGGCTGCAATTGCAGTTCCAGCAACTGATGGTCTGTCATAGTTTGCAGGAGATAGTGAAACAACTTTCTTTTTAGGATCGTAATGATCTGTTAAGAATCCTTCACCTTTAACAACTTCGACATCATAAATACCGTTTGCATGTAAAATTTCTAATGCAACTTCACGACCCGTTTTACCACTAGTTGATCTAACTTGTGAATATTTCTCATAGTTAGATTTAACTTTGTGTTGTGCCCATAAAGGAAGCACCATTAATATTACGAAATAAATTATCATAGTAAAAATTGAAGACAATAAACTCACTCTCCTTTATAAATATTTTACTGTCATTTGCCGTTTTTATCAAATCATTTACACTTTAATAATTTGTTTAATTCAATATAAAGCAAAAGTCCAAAAACACTCAGACAACATGATAATACACCAATTTGCCACACATGCGTAGTTATAAAATCATAATATGGAAATTGAAGGTGAAAATAGTCAATATAATCATTCAAAAATACCCAAGTCATCGCTACACTGATTCCAATCATAGAACGTTTAAACCTAGGATAGAAGTAAATTGCCTGAACGGCCATTATACTGTGGGAAAACATTAATATCAAACCATTTACTGTAATATCACCTTGTTCAATAATAAATAATATATTCATAATAACTGCCCAAATCCCATATTTGAATAATGTTACAAATGCCAGTGCATCGATAATACTATTTTGTTTTTGAATTAATATCAATGTGATAGAAATAACTAAGTATAATATTGCAGTTGGGCTATCTGGAACAAAAATCTTAAAATGCCACGGCGTATGACTTAATTGTTCACCATACCATATATAACCATAAATCATCCCTAATATATTACAAATGAGTAGCATCATTAACCAAGAACGTTGATAAAGTGTATATTGCCAAAATGTATTAATCGTCATCTGCTAAGTCCTCAAATTGATTATGTTTATTTACTAGCTTGAGTGTATTTAAAATTTGCGTTAGTTGATAAAAACGTTGCTTTTCATTCATCTGTAAACTTAAATCAATATTATGTAGCAAGTAATCTATTAATAACGCATGTTTATGCCGATCTATAGCCATACTATTTAAGTCATGAAGATAAGTTTGATAACTGGGCGATTCCGTTAGTTGAGCAACTATTAAATCATCTAGCCTTTGCTCACGCTTTGACACGTTTGCGAAGTGAATTTGAATATCAAAAGCACAGTTATGATTAGCGATATAATCAAATATTTCATTTGTATTCATTAACTTTATATTACGCTTAGTAAATTGAATTGCAGAAGCGTGACTTCCCACTTCTGCAATTTCTAATGTTTCATGATGATTAATTTTTGTATCTACAAAATGAATGTTTGCCAATTTCGCCTCATTCACTTTTATATAGTTAAGCACCCAAACTGCAATACGCGACTTAAATCGATATTGAAAAAGTAAATATTCAATAAAACTTTCTTTAATTTGATTGAGTGTCTCTGACATCAAATACCCCATTTTAAGATTGCAATCTTGATAATTCGTCATGCCAATTTTCGTTACTTGGTTCTAGTTCCAACAATTGATTTAAAATAGTAATTGCTTGTTCCTTTTGACCAATTTCAATTAAATAGAAATAATAATCACTCATAAAATCAATATTTGTTTTCATCGTTGGATATGCTAATTCAAAGAAATGTTGAGCTTCTTTATCTCGCTCTTCTTGACCATAGGCGAACGCTAAATGCCACATGAATGTAGGATCCAAATCTTCTTCATCTACATATGTTAATAATTCAATGATTGCTTCATAATCTTCTTCATTACGATATAAATCGCTTAAAATCAATAAAGGTTCTTGGTAAGCATTATCAACCTCTAATGCTTGTTTTAACAATAATACACCTTCATTAGCATCGCCGTGTTCTATTTCCAAACATCCAGTTGTATACATTAACTCTTTATAAAATTGACTTAGTCGTAATCCTTCTTTACCCGTCTCAATGGCATCTGGATAATTTTTTTCATTTTCATATAATGATTGTAAATACAAGTAGCCTTGAATATAATCAGGATCTTTAGAAAGTAATGTAGTCATTATTTTAATTGCTTCTTGAGTGATGTCATTTTTATCGTAAGAAATGGCTTTTTTGAGATAATCTTCTGAAGTCATTTCATCTTCATTAATTTCATCGTATAAGCGAATCGCATCACTATAGTTACCACTTTGTAAACTACAATCTGCCATACGAGAGAATAAGTTTACACCATTAACTTGATATTCACCAGTTTCTAAAACGGTTTCGTATTCAGAGGTAGCACGTAAATATTGACCATCATAATATAACATTTCAGCCAATGCAAAATGGATTATTGGATCATTTGGCTCTAGTTCAAGTGCTTCTTGTAATTTATCAATAGCAACTTCCATCATATTAATTTGTTGATATAAATCTGCTTCTAACATCAACTTTTCAGGTGATGGTTCAACATAACTTAAATATTCTAACGCTTCGTCAGTTTGATTTTCAGACATTAAACCTTCAATAAAATAAATCAGCAATTCACTTTCGTCTGGATATTTTTGATATAACACGCGGAATACTTCCAAACCTTGTGGCATTAATCCAAAATTGTAAAGTGTCTCTCCTAGAATAAATAATGCGTCATCGTTGTCAGTAGTTATTGCTTCATTAACACGAGAGTCTAAATTTTCTAGTTTTTGTAGATTGATATCGTCTATTAATTTATAGATATCTTCCATTTTATATTATCCCTCATTTTCTAAAAGCTTTAGTTTTGGTAAAAATCCTGGAAATGATACATTTACAGCATCAAATTGTTTGATTTTGACAGGCTCGCTTGAAAGTAGAGAAGCAACTGCAAGCATCATTCCTATTCGATGATCAGTTAAACTATCAACTGTTGCATTTGTTTTAAATTCTGACGGATGAATAATCAATCCATCATTAGTTGGTTGTAATTCAAACCCTAACAAGTTTAACATATCAGCCGTTGTATCAATTCTATTTGTTTCTTTTACTTTTAATTCCTCGGCATCTTTAATTGTACTCGTGCCAACTGCTTGTGTACAAAGTAATGCTATTACAGGCAGTTCATCAATTGCTTTTGGCACTAATTCTCCTTCGATTGTTATTGGTTGAAGCATTGGTGTGTATTGAATACGAATAGAAGCAGTAGGTTCAGCACCAGTTGTTTGATTGAAAAGTTGGATATTACCGCCCATTTTTTCAACAATATCAATAATACCTGAACGTGTTGGATTGATTCCAATATTATGAATCGTTACATCACTTCCTGGTGTGATAAGTGCTGCAACAATAAAGAACGCTGCAGATGAAATATCGCCAGGAACATGAAAATCTGCAGGTTTAATGTATCGAATTGCTTCAGGGGTTGTATTAATTGATAACCCTTCTGCTTCAATTGGAATATTAAAATGTTTGAACATCGTCTCAGTATGATTTCGACTTACATCTAATTCTTTAATGATGGTCGGTTCCTTAGAAAACAAACTTGCAAATAAAATGGCACTTTTTACTTGTGCACTTGCAACTTCCATTTGATAATTTATACCTTTTATGACAGATGGCTTAATAATTAATGGTGTATAATTATCTTCAATACCTTCAATATTCGCATCCATAAGTTTCAATGGTCTCAAGACACGATCCATTGGCCTTTTACCAATTGAAACATCGCCAGACAAAACACTTTCAATACCTAAACCACTTAACAAACCTGCCAATAATCGTGTTGTCGTACCAGAATTACCTGTATACAATACTTGATGTGGCGTGTTAAAAGATTGATATCCTGGGGAAGTCACAACTAATTTTTCATCATCTTCTTTGATTTCTACACCTAACAGTCGGAAAATGTCCATCGTACGACGACAATCTTCGCCAAGTAGTGGCTTATATATAGTAGATACACCTTCAGCTAGCGACGCCAACATGATTGCACGGTGTGTCATTGACTTATCGCCCGGCACTTCTATTTCGCCCTTTAACGGACCTGAAATATCAATGATTTGTTCATTTACCATTTCATTCACCTACTTAAAATATGTTTTTAATTGTTCACATGCATGTTGTAATGTTAGTTGATCAACATGTTGTACAACGATATCTCCAAATTGTCTAATCAAGACCATTTGTACACCTTGCTTATCATTCTTTTTATCACTTAGCATATATTGGTATAACGTTTCAAAATCCAAGTCAGTTATCATGTCTAAAGGATAGCCGAGTTGTATTAAATATTGAATATAATGATTAATATCATGCTTAGAATCAAACAAAGCATTCGCAACTATAAATTGATAGATAATGCCAACCATCACTGCATGACCATGAGGTATTTTATGATAGTATTCAACAGCATGACCAAATGTATGACCTAAATTTAAAAATTTACGTACACCTTGTTCTTTTTCATCTGCAATAACAATATCCAGCTTCGTTTCAATACCTTTAGCAATATATTTATCCATACCATTTAATGACTGTAATATCTCTCTATCTTTAAAGTGCTGTTCGATATCTTGCGTCGCTGATTCACCATTCAATAACGCATGCTTATAAACTTCTGCATAGCCACTTAATATTTGCTCAAATGGTAACGTCTTTAAAAAGTCTAAATCATAAATCACAGCAGTTGGACGATAAAATGCACCGATAAGGTTTTTACCTTGCTTTGAGTTAATACCCACTTTACCGCCAACACTAGAATCATGCGCTAGTATAGTCGTTGGCACTTGTATAAAGTGAACGCCTCGTAAAAGTGTCGCCGCAATAAACCCAGCAAAATCACCAGTTGCACCACCACCAACAGCAATAATTGCTGTATTACGAGTTACATGATGGGATAAAATATACTCTAATGTTTCTTGATATTGCTCAAATGTTTTCGTCTTTTCACCAGCTGGAATAATAACTTTATGTACATTTTCATATGATAAAATATCATCAAATTTATCAGCAAAATATTGATTTACATGCTCGTCAATTAATATAAAACTTTGATCAAACTGATCAATATACGTGCTAATATGGTCAATTGCACCGTGTTCAACATATATTGGATAATTATTTGAAGGGTATGTTGTTTGTAATTTCATGATTACACCTCAATTGTTCTTGTTGTTAAAACTCAATATTTAATTGTCTGCGGTCAGCAATTTGTTGTTGAAGTTGTTCAATATGGTTTGATTGAAACTCTTCAAGTAATGCTTTCGCTATTTCAAATGCAACAACGTGTTCACACACTATACTTGCTGCAGGTACAGCACAACTATCAGAACGTTCAATTGTTGCCTTAAAGTCTTCTTTAGTATTTATATCAACTGAATTTAATGGTTTATATAACGTAGGAATAGGTTTCATTACACCATTTACAATAATTGGCATACCATTTGACATACCACCCTCTAAACCACCTAAATGATTAGATCCACGATAATAACCAATTTCACTATTATATAGAATTTCATCTTGAATCTCACTACCTGGCTTTTCAGCTGCTTTAAATCCTTCTCCAAAGCTTACACCTTTAAAAGCATTTATGCTGACAACACCTTGTGCAATCTTACCATCTAACTTACGATCATAATGCACATAACTACCAACACCAACAGGCATATTTTCAACTACAACTTGAACGACACCGCCAATTGAATCTCCTTCATTTTTAGCTTCGTCAATTTTATCTCGCATTGCTTGTGCGATACTGTCATCAATTACACGAACATCATTACGATCAAGATTTGCTTTAAATGTTTCTGAATCATAAAAATCTTTATCTTTAATGCCACCTATTTCAACAACACGACTGTATATATCGATATCTAACTGTTGTAATAACACTTTACATAAGGCACCGACTGCAACTCGAGCTGCTGTTTCTCTAGCAGATGATCGCTCTAGCACATTTCGTAAATCACGATGATTATATTTCATACCTCCAACCAAATCTGCATGACCAGGTCTTGGTTTTGTAATAGTACGTTTCATATTTTCACGTTCTTCTTCACTTATTGGAGCTGCTCCCATAATTTTTCTCCAATGCGTAAAGTCATCATTGGTTACAACCATAGTAATTGGACTACCTAATGTATAACCATTTCTAACGCCTGATACTATTTCTACTGTATCTTTCTCAATTTGCATGCGTCGGCCACGACCATAACCCCCTTGACGCTTGAACATTTCTTTATTAATATCTTCAACTTTAATTTCTAAATTTGCTGGTATACCTTCGACAATAACTGTTAATTGAGGTCCATGTGATTCTCCTGAAGTTAGATATCTCATACACACTCGCTCCTTTCATACTTCCGCAATAACATTATAATATGTTGTTAATCTTATCACATTCATTGTGGATTCATAAATGTTTGTTTTCAAGCTTAATTAAGAAAATGGATGACATCTCATTTTAAATGTCAGAATTATCTTAATATTAAACGAACTAAAATTAATTATAATATATTCGTCTGTAGAAAAGTATCATGAATTTCTAAACAGTTGCATCATATAATCATTAATTAAAAATGATTAGCCGTTTTAATATAATCGTATCGCAACTTTAGCAAATAATATACTGACTACATTTCTTAATACAAAAGAACGAACTGTTAATTATTAATAAAGTTAATCAGTCCGTTTAAAAAAATTATGATATTAAAATATACATATGTTAAGCGCTTTTGTTATACTTTGACTTCAAAAATATAATCAATTCTTTTACTAATACATAAAAAAATATAAATGAGAGTCAGTATAAAAATAATTTTTGTTATAGGATTAAGTGGTTTATCTAAAAATATAGCACCATATAGTAATTCCATTAATTTTAAGAACATTAAAATCCCCAAAATAATCGAAATAATATTCTTCATTTTAACAACCCCTTCTCTCTGTTTAGTTTCATTTGATAAAGAATATTCCTCTCTTTTTAATACGTGTTACCAAAAAACTATAAAATTTTTCAAGTAATTTACTACAACATAAAAAACGGGCCTTGTTATGTATAATCATAATGACTAACCACATAACAAAACCCTTTCTACCTTTATAAATAAATCGTAAAGGTTTACAGTTTAAATTTTATTCATATAACCATGCATCACGTGGTGAAGCATAGCTAGTAATTTCATTTTCATTAAACCATAGATTAATTTCACGTTCAGCAGACTCTAATGAATCTGAACCGTGAATGATATTTCTACCAACAGTTAAACCTAAATCACCTCTAATTGATCCTGGTGAAGCTTCTGAAGGATTTGTGCTGCCAATAATATGTCTAGATACATTAACTGCATCTTCACCTTCAACTACCATTGCGAACACTGGTGCTGATGTAATAAATGAAATTAAATCATTATAAAATGGTTTACCTTGGTGTTCACCATAATGTGTTTCAGCAAGTTCCATTGGTACTTGCATTAATTTACCACCGACAAGTTTTAGTCCTTTTCTTTCAATTCTTGAAATTACTTCACCAATTAGATTTCTTTGTACTGCATCTGGTTTAATCATTAAAAATGTACGTTCCACTTTATGTATCCCCCTGTGTTTAATAGGTTTATGTATATTACTATTATATATTAACAGGTTGGTAAAGCGCTTTCAATACTTTTCATAAATACTACGTGTTTCTTGAACCCATTTTTTTCGTCAAACTTAAAAGTAGTGATTTCGGATGTCCATCTGGTAACTCAGAAATCAAATCCAAAGCTTTACTTAAATACTTCGAACTTACTGCCTTAGCCTCATCGATGCTGTCAGATTTTCTAATGATTTGGATACATTCTTCAAATTCTTTACGTTCACTATCACGACGTAATTGTTCAATTTTCAATTTGAAGTCTGGGTTTTTACGCATTTCTAATAAAATCGGTAACGTAATATGACCATTAAGCAAATCACTTCCGACCGGCTTACCTAATTTCTTTTCGGTACTTGTGAAGTCTAATACATCATCAATGATTTGGAAGCTCATACCTATATAATGACCAATCATTTTCAATTTTCGTACAGTCTCTTTATCAGATTGAGATGTAATTGCACCAACTTCAGTTGATAATTGAATTAACAGTGCTGTTTTGCGATTGATACGTCGTAAATAATTGATAATTGTCTGTTGACTGTTAAATTGGTCTTGAAATTGGAAAAGTTCCCCTCTACAAACATCAACGATAGATTCAGATATTAATTGATGTACACGATTATCTTTAACTGCCATTAAGTGTTCAAGTCCTAATGCCAATAAAAAATTCCCAGTTAAAATAGCAGTTGTCTGATCCCATTTCTTTGATATGGTTAACTTGCCTCGACGCTTGTCGCTTTTATCAATAACGTCATCATGAACAAGTGTTGCCATATGAATTAACTCTAATGCGACTGCAACTTGATACGTTTGTTCAGACGTTTGTTCATCTTTGCCAAATTGGCTACTCAGAATAACAAATGCTGGGCGTACTCTTTTACCACCAGAAGACAATAAGTGTAATGATGCCTGTTCTAATACAGAATCTTTACTTTTTATTGCCTTTTCAAGTCGTTGTTCCACTTTCTTAATTTCATTGTTCATGTTTAACTTTGCCACGTTAATCACCTTTGGTATTATCTTTTTCTTTATAGCCAAGGTGCATTGCAGCAACGCCCCCTGTAAAACTACGTACTCTTACATTTATGAAACCCGCTTCTTCAAACATGCGCTTCAACTCTTCTTTTCCAGGAAAATTAAACGTAGATTGCTGTAACCATTCATATTCTTCTTTTGATTTTGCAAATAATTTTCCAAAAATAGGCATAACAAATTTAAAGTATAATGCATACATTTGTTTAAAGACTGGCAAAGTTGGTTGGCTCGTTTCAAGACATACCACCATACCACCTGGTTTAAGTACTCTATTCATTTCTTTTAACGCGACTAAATAGTCTGGCACATTTCTTAATCCAAACCCAATTGTTACATAATCAAAAGAATTGTCTTCAAACGGCAATTCCATTGCATCACCATGAACAAGTTTAACATTTTCCATTGAAGCAGTTTTTTCTTTTCCTACTTCTAACATATTCTCACTAAAGTCAATACCAGTAACTTCACCTGTTGGTCCTACAGCTTTGCTTAATGCGATTGTCCAATCACCAGTACCACAACAAACATCTAATGCTTTCGTCCCTTTTCTAACGCCCATGTCTTTCATGACGCGTTTTCTCCATACTTTATGCTGCTCAAAACTAATAATATTATTTAATCTATCATATTTTTTTGAAATATTTTGAAAAACGCGATGTACTTGCTCTTTATTTGCTTTATTGTCAGCCATGCTTAATTACCTCTACTTTTTAAATAACTTTTTTGGATATCGTGTAAGTAATGCTTTACTTCACTTTGATTATATTTCTTGAAGTATGATGGATAGTAATCAGACATATCTTCAAATAAATAA
>NZ_JACVZN010000091.1:0-373 GCF_017151895.1 Staphylococcus sp. EG-SA-15
TACCTTCTTCGTCATAGTAGTAATAGATGACTTTTTTGTTTTGAGCTTGCATTGTTCGTTCCTCCTGTTAAGCAGTTACGTTAGCTTCATAACCGAATTCAGTCATGATTTCATGTATTTTCAATCTACCTTTTTGTGTCCATCTAGTTTGTAAAACTGTGTCTTCTCTACCGTCAGAGCGTACAATTGGTATAGTGTCTGATTCTGTGTAACTCTTGCCCATGTGTTCTGAGTAAAGCACCCACTGTTTATTCACTTTTCGTTGTAATCTAGCTTCGTGTAGTAGTTTGTTTAACTTTTGTGCTGATATACCGTAGTCTGCCGCGATTTGAGTTGTAGCTAATGTTCCAGTTGACTTTAAGATTTCATCTAC
>NZ_JACVZN010000092.1:0-355 GCF_017151895.1 Staphylococcus sp. EG-SA-15
ATGTATTTTATAATGTACAGCTCGTTGAGCTGCTATTTTCCTTATATTAAGTGCCATTAATACAAAACCTAGCTCTCGTTTAACTTTATTTATTCCTCGAACTGACATTCGAGTGAAACCCAAAATAACCTTCATAAATCCAAAAACAGGCTCTACATAAATTTTTCTATGACTATAGATTTTTTTCGTTTCTGGTTCAGAAAGCTTTTGATTAATTTGGGCTTTAATGTATTTCAAAGTAAAATTACATGTTAATACGTAGTATTAATGGCGAGACTCCTGAGGGAGCAGTGCCAGTCGAAGACAGGGGCCCCAACACAGAAGCTGACATATAGTCAAGCTTACAACAATGTGC
>NZ_JACVZN010000093.1:0-347 GCF_017151895.1 Staphylococcus sp. EG-SA-15
GCTTACTTACAGCTCCCCAAAGCATATCGTCGTTAGTAACGTCCTTCATCGGCTTCTAGTGCCAAGGCATCCACCGTGCGCCCTTAATAACTTAATCTATGTTTCCACCATTTTTATAAGTCAAACGCTCACATACTGTTTCGTTTTCATTATTTAAAATGCTCATTTACAGAAGTAAACTCCGCTTTCAAATAATTCAACTCATTGTCTGCTAAACGTTTTCTTTTATAAAAAGATTTAAACGCGTTATTAATCTTGTGAGTGTTCTTTCGAACACTAGCGATTATTTCTTATGAATTCAAGCTTATTTAAAACTCTTTATTCACTCGGTTTTGCTTGGTAAAATC
>NZ_JACVZN010000094.1:0-329 GCF_017151895.1 Staphylococcus sp. EG-SA-15
GTAGCCGTATCGGAAGGTGCGGCTGGATCACCTCCTTTCTAAGGATATATTCGGAACATCTTCTTCAGAAGATGCGGAATAACGTGACATATTGTATTCAGTTTTGAATGTTTATTTAACATTCAAAAAATGGGCCTATAGCTCAGCTGGTTAGAGCGCACGCCTGATAAGCGTGAGGTCGGTGGTTCGAGTCCACTTAGGCCCACCATTATTTGTACATTGAAAACTAGATAAGTAAGTAAAATATAGATTTTACCAAGCAAAACCGAGTGAATAAAGAGTTTTAAATAAGCTTGAATTCATAAGAAATAATCGCTAGTGTTCGAAAG
>NZ_JACVZN010000095.1:0-303 GCF_017151895.1 Staphylococcus sp. EG-SA-15
TAAATAATGTTTGTAACTTATAGTTACGTTTTTTGGAATTAACGTTGACATATTGTCATTCAGTTTTCAATGTTCATTTTTCTTACCGACAAGAATTAATTATACATTTTATTAACATTTAAGTCAATAACTTTTTTTATCTTGTCCATTTTATTTTTTAACCAAAATTTGATTAAAAAACTGCCTGGCAACGTTCTACTCTAGCGGAACGTAAGTTCGACTACCATCGACGCTAAGGAGCTTAACTTCTGTGTTCGGCATGGGAACAGGTGTGACCTCCTTGCTATAGTCACCAGACATATG
>NZ_JACVZN010000096.1:0-274 GCF_017151895.1 Staphylococcus sp. EG-SA-15
ACTTTTCGTTGTAATCTAGCTTCGTGTAGTAGTTTGTTTAACTTTTGTGCTGATATACCGTAGTCTGCCGCGATTTGAGTTGTAGCTAATGTTCCAGTTGACTTTAAGATTTCATCTACATAGTCTGCTTTGGGTTTTAGCTCTCCAATTTCTTGTTGTAAAAGTAAGTTTTGCTCTTTTTCTTTCTTATACTCAGTCAACACTGTAATGATGTAGTCTGGATCTTTTAATGTTTGTTCAATTACATTGTCTGTTGCGTAGATACCGTGTTTGC
>NZ_JACVZN010000097.1:0-273 GCF_017151895.1 Staphylococcus sp. EG-SA-15
CAGACTCAGATAGCGATTCAGATTCAGACAGCGACTCAGACTCAGACAGTGATTCAGATTCAGATAGCGATTCAGACAGCGACTCAGACTCGGATAGCGACTCAGACTCAGACAGCGATTCAGACTCGGATAGCGATTCAGATTCGGACAGCGACTCAGACTCAGACAGTGATTCAGATTCAGATAGCGACTCAGACTCAGATAGCGACTCAGACTCAGACAGTGATTCAGACTCAGATAGCGATTCGGACTCGGATGCAGGAAAACATACAC
>NZ_JACVZN010000098.1:0-271 GCF_017151895.1 Staphylococcus sp. EG-SA-15
GTTCATATTTAGGTTTGTCTTCTTCTGTGTCTTCCTCGAATGACTGGTTACCGCTATTTTGGCCACCTTCATAACCTAATTCACTCTTAATATCAACGTGGCTATTTTCTTCGATTTCTTCAATCACGTCATAATTCCCGTGACCATTTTCAGTTCCTAAACCAGAATGAGAAATATGATGATTGTTTTCAGTAATTTCCTCGACTGGTCCTTGTGCTTGACCATGCTCTTCAGGTAATTCATCCACTAATTCAATCAGATTACTTTCAGT
>NZ_JACVZN010000099.1:0-270 GCF_017151895.1 Staphylococcus sp. EG-SA-15
GCTTACTTACAGCTCCCCAAAGCATATCGTCGTTAGTAACGTCCTTCATCGGCTTCTAGTGCCAAGGCATCCACCGTGCGCCCTTAATAACTTAATCTATGTTTCCACCATTTTTATAAGTCAAACGTTAACATGAAGTTACGTTCTTTTATAAAAAGATTTAAACGCGTTATTAATCTTGTGAGTGTTCTTTCGAACACTAGCGATTATTTCTTATGAATTCAAGCTTATTTAAAACTCTTTATTCACTCGGTTTTGCTTGGTAAAATC
>NZ_JACVZN010000009.1:0-77269 GCF_017151895.1 Staphylococcus sp. EG-SA-15
ATTTTATTTTCAAAAATATTGTGATATGCTACAAAATAGAGAAAAATAAATGGGGCGTTTATTAACATGGATACAAAAGACTTTAAACGTTTAGAAAAAATGTATTCCCCGCGATACTTACCTGGATTAGATGGATTGAGGGCATTCGCAGTTATAGGAATCATTATTTATCACTTGAATGCACAATGGTTAAGTGGGGGCTTTTTAGGAGTAGATACATTCTTCGTTATTTCAGGTTATTTAATAACAAGTTTGTTGATAAGTGAGTATTATCGGACGCAAAAAATCGATTTGCTAGAGTTTTGGAAGCGACGATTGAAACGACTCATTCCGGCAGTGTTATTTTTAATCTGTGTCGTGCTTACGTTCACACTGATATTTAAACCGGAATTGATTATACAAATGAAACGAGATGCTATTGCAGCTATATTCTATGTTTCAAACTGGTGGTACATTTCACAGAATGTAGATTATTTTAACCAATTTGCTATTGAACCACTCAAACATTTATGGTCTTTAGCCATTGAAGAACAATTTTACTTGCTTTTCCCATTGGTTATCACGTTCTTATTACATAGATTTAAACCGAGAAATATTATTCAAACGCTATTTATTGTATCGTTGATTTCTTTAGGACTTATGATAGTGATTCATTTCATCACTGGAGATAATTCACGTGTGTATTTTGGGACAGATACACGACTGCAAACTTTATTGCTTGGTTGTATATTAGCATTTATTTGGCCTCCGTTTGCTTTGAAAAAAGATATTTCTAAAAAGATTGTCGTATCATTAGATATTATAGGGATATCTGGTTTTGCGGTTCTAATGACTTTGTTCTTTATAGTTGGAGACCAAGATCAATGGATCTATAATGGAGGATTTTACATTATATCATTTGCAACTTTATTCATTATTGCAATTGCGGTACATCCTTCTAGTTTATTTGCTAAATTTTTAAGTATGAAACCTTTACTAATTATAGGTAAACGATCATATAGCTTATACTTATGGCATTATCCTATCATTGTTTTTGTGAACAGTTATTACGTACAAGGACAAATACCGGTATACGTTTATATTATAGAAATTTTGTTAACAGCGTTAATGGCTGAAATTTCGTATCGCTTTATTGAAACACCTATACGTAAAAAAGGATTTAAAGCTTTTGCATTTTTACCTAAAAAGAAGGGGCAATTTGCTAGAACAGTGTTAGTTATCCTATTATTGGTTCCGTCTATCGTTGTGCTCAGTGGACAGTTTGATGCACTTGGCAAACAACATGAAGCCGAGAAGAAAGAGAAGAAGACGGAATTTAAAACAACGAAGAAAAAAGTCGTTAAAAAAGATAAGCAAGAGGATAAGCAGACAGCGAATAGCAAAGAGGATATTAAAAAGTCATCACCACTATTAATTGGTGACTCGGTCATGGTGGATATTGGTAATGTCTTTACTAAGAAAATACCAAATGCACAAATTGATGGTAAAGTTGGACGGCAACTCGTTGATGCTACACCAATTGTGAAATCGCAATATAAAGACTATGCTAAAAAAGGTCAAAAAGTTGTAGTAGAGCTTGGTACAAATGGGGCATTTACGAAAGATCAATTAAATGAACTATTGGATAGTTTTGGAAAAGCAGACATATATTTAGTTTCTATTAGAGTACCTAGAGATTATGAAGGTAGAATAAATAAATTAATTTATGAGGCAGCTGAAAAGCGCTCTAATGTACATCTAGTCGATTGGTATAAAGCTTCTGCAGGTCATCCGGAATACTTTGCATATGACGGTATTCACTTAGAATATGCAGGTAGTAAAGCGCTGACTGATTTGATTGTAAAAACGATGGAAACACATGCTACAAATAAGAAATAATTTGATGCACTAAACTTTTGAAATATTACATTACTTCTGATATTTATTATCAAAAATGATGTATTTCATTAAAAGTTTAGTGCTTTTTTATTTTCAAATCCCATAGTAACGGTGCAGAAAAAGTGTTGTAAACATTCTAATTGGTATATTACATTCAATGAAGCTTTATTAGGAACAGATTACATTATGATAACAAAGCCCGCAAGACACCTAATCTCTGTTATAGTTTGTTTTGTCGCAAAACTATAAAAGTTATAATTGTTTGCATACTAAAAAAATAAAAAATATAAAATTTAAAATAATTGAGTCGCTAATGACTATATGTATAGAGTGTTTTGATTATTGGGAGGATATTTAATTATGAAAAAAATCGTTACAGCTACAATCGCTACAGCAGGACTTGCCACTATCGCATTTGCAGGACATGATGCACAAGCCGCAGAACAAAATAACAATGGATATAATTCTAATGACGCTCAATCATACAGCTATACGTATACAATTGATGCACAAGGTAATTATCATTACACTTGGACAGGAAATTGGAATCCAAGTCAATTAACGCAAAACAACACATACTACTACAACAACTACAATACTTATAGTTATAACAATGCATCTTACAATAACTACTATAATCATTCATATCAATACAATAACTATACAAACAATAGTCAAACAGCAACAAATAACTATTATACTGGTGGTTCAGGTGCAAGTTATAGCACAACAAGTAATAATGTTCATGTGACTACAACTGCAGCGCCATCTTCAAATGGTCGTTCAATTTCTAATGGTTATGCATCAGGAAGTAACTTATATACTTCAGGACAATGTACTTATTATGTATTTGATCGTGTTGGTGGGAAAATTGGTTCAACATGGGGTAACGCAAGTAATTGGGCTAACGCAGCTGCATCATCTGGCTATACAGTGAACAATACACCAAAAGTTGGTGCTATCATGCAAACAACACAAGGCTATTACGGTCATGTTGCTTACGTTGAAGGCGTTAACAGCAACGGTTCTGTTCGTGTTTCAGAAATGAACTATGGACATGGTGCTGGTGTGGTTACGTCTCGTACAATTTCAGCAAACCAAGCAGGTTCATATAATTTCATTCATTAATCAAATGTAAATCAAATGACGTCAATATTCTCTAACATGAGAGTATTGGCGTTTTTGTTTTATATAAATATAAATGAGAGCGGTTTATTCACTGATCTTTAGGGAACTAAGTAATAAAGTGATAATTTATACTATGTCAGTATGATTGAGAGTGATTCAATTTAGATGAAAACCATGAAAAAATATATTAAAACAGCATTTTTTTGTAGTATGTATTGGTTAATTGTTCAACTAAATATAGCAAATTTAGGTACAAGAATTCCTGATAAGTATTTTCGTCAGAAGTACATAATATTTAAATCATTTAACTTTGAGAAGCATGGAAAATTTTGGAACAAATGGTTTTACGTAAGAAAATGGAAACATAAGATTTTAGATGGTCATCAGCTTAATCAAAATATATATGATCAGCGTCATTTAATGACAATCAATACTGATGAAATTGAAAAAATGATTATAGAGACAAAGAGGGCAGAGTTGATTCATTGGATATCGATACTTCCAGTCATCATATTCAATAAAGGCCCTCGTTTAGTAAAGTATATAAATATTTTCTATGCAATGATAGCTAATGTTCCAATCATTATTGTGCAACGCTATAATCGACCGAGATTAACGCAGTTACTACGCATATTAAAGCGAAGAGGTGAACGTCATGACTAAACATATCATCGTTATTGGTGGTGGCTTAGGTGGGATTTCTGCAGCAATTCGAATGGCACAAAGTGGCTATTCGGTCTCATTATATGAACAAAATAATCATATAGGAGGCAAAGTGAATCGTCATGAATCAGATGGCTTTGGCTTTGATTTAGGTCCATCTATTTTAACGATGCCTTATATTTTTGAAAAATTATTCGAATATAGCAAGAAGCAAATGTCAGACTACGTTACAATCAAGCGTTTACCACATCAATGGCGTAGCTTTTTTCCAGATGGCACGACTATCGATTTGTATGAAGGTATTAAAGAAACAGGTCAGCATAATGCGATATTGTCGAAACAGGATATAGAGGAACTGCAAAATTATTTGAATTATACAAGACGAATCGATCGTATTACTGAAAAAGGGTATTTTAACTATGGTTTAGATACACTATCTCAAATTATTAAATTTCATGGGCCATTAAATGCTCTTATTAATTATGATTATGTACATACTATGCAACAGGCCATAGACAAGCGTATCTCGAATCCATACTTGCGACAAATGTTAGGCTATTTTATCAAATATGTAGGTTCTTCATCATACGATGCGCCAGCTGTATTATCTATGTTATTCCATATGCAACAAGAGCAAGGCCTTTGGTATGTAGAAGGTGGAATCCATCATTTAGCCAATGCCTTGGAAAAGCTAGCGCGTGAAGAAGGTGTCACAATTCATACAGGTGCACGTGTGGACAATATTAAAACATATCAAAGACGTGTGACGGGTGTCAGATTAGATACAGGTGAGTTTGTAAAGGCAGATTATATTATTTCAAATATGGAAGTCATACCTACTTATAAATATTTACTTCACCTTGATACTCAACGATTAAACAAATTAGAGCGGGAATTTGAGCCAGCAAGCTCAGGATATGTGATGCATTTAGGTGTTGCTTGCCAATACCCGCAATTAGCACATCATAATTTCTTTTTTACGGAAAATGCTTATCTCAATTATCAACAAGTTTTTCATGAAAAGGTATTGCCAGATGATCCGACCATTTATCTAGTAAATACGAATAAAACTGATCACACACAAGCGCCAGTAGGTTATGAAAATATCAAAGTCTTACCACATATTCCATATATTCAAGATCAGCCTTTTACCACTGAAGATTATGCGAAGTTTAGGGATAAAATTTTGGATAAATTAGAAAAAATGGGACTTACTGATTTAAGAAAACACATTATTTATGAAGATGTTTGGACACCGGAGGATATTGAAAAAAATTATCGTTCTAATCGTGGTGCAATATATGGTGTTGTAGCAGATAAAAAGAAAAACAAAGGGTTTAAATTTCCTAAAGAAAGTCAGTATTTTGAAAACTTGTACTTTGTAGGTGGATCAGTAAATCCTGGTGGTGGCATGCCAATGGTTACATTAAGTGGGCAACAAGTCGCAGACAAAATAAACGTGCGAGAAGCGAAGAATAGGAAGTGATATCTATGAAATGGTTATCACGAATATTAACAGTAATAGTGACCATGTCTATGGCGTGTGGTGCATTGATATTTAATCGTAGACATCAGCTAAAGGCGAAAACGCTGAACTTCAATCATAAAGCATTAACAATTATTATTCCGGCTAGAAACGAAGAAAAAAGAATAGGTCATTTACTACATTCGATAATACAACAGCAAGTTCCAGTAGATGTCATTGTTATGAATGACGGATCGACAGATGAAACAGCACGTGTAGCACGTTCATATGGTGCGACTGTAGTAGATGTTGTTGATGATACTGACGGCAAATGGTATGGGAAATCACATGCTTGTTATCAAGGTGTGACGCATGTATGTACGAATCGTATTGCCTTTGTAGATGCTGATGTAACTTTCTTAAGGAAAGATGCTGTTGAAACGTTGATTAATCAGTATCAATTACAAGGTGAAAAAGGATTGTTAAGCGTACAGCCTTATCATATAACAAAGCGTTTCTACGAAGGGTTTTCAGCGATATTTAATTTAATGACAGTCGTTGGTATGAATGTATTTTCTACCTTAGACGACGGTCGGACTAACCAGCATGCATTTGGACCGGTGACATTAACAAATAAAGAAGATTATTATGCAACTGGAGGTCATAAAAGTGCGAACCGTCATATTATTGAAGGATTTGCTTTAGGAAGTGCATATACTTCACAATCATTGCCCGTAACAGTTTATGAAGGATTTCCATTTGTTGCATTTCGCATGTATCAAGAAGGATTTCAGTCATTACAAGAAGGATGGACAAAGCATTTGTCAACTGGGGCAGGTGGCACAAAGCCTAAGATCATGACAGCAATTGTGTTGTGGTTGTTCGGTTCTATAGCGAGTATTTTAGGGCTATGTCTTAGTTTAAAATATCGCCAAATGTCTGTAAGAAAAATGGTAGCACTTTACTTGAGCTACACTACACAATTTATTTATCTGCATCGAAGGGTCGGCCAATTTTCTAATTTATTAATGGTATGTCATCCATTGTTATTTATGTTTTTTACTAAAATTTTCATCCAATCTTGGAAACAAACGCATCGTTATGGTGTAGTTGAATGGAAAGGTCGTCAATATTCTATATCTAAAGAACAATAAATCAAGGTAATGGCATTTCAATATAGGAGGACTAGTATGACAATGATGGATATGAATTTTAAATATTGTCATAAAATCATGAAGAAACATTCAAAAAGCTTTTCTTACGCTTTTGACTTGTTACCAGAAGATCAAAGAAAAGCGGTTTGGGCAATTTATGCTGTGTGTCGTAAAATTGATGACAGTATAGATGTTTATGGCGATATTCAATTTTTAAATCAAATAAAAGAAGATATACAATCTATTGAAAAATACCCATATGAACATCATCACTTTCAAAGTGATCGTAGAATCATGATAGCACTTCAGCATGTTGCACAACATAAAAATATCGCCTTTCAATCTTTCTATAATCTCATTGATACTGTATATAAAGATCAACATTTTACAATGTTTGAAACGGACGCTGAATTATTCGGATATTGTTATGGTGTTGCTGGTACAGTAGGTGAAGTATTGACGCCGATTTTAAGTGATCATGAAACACATCAGACATACGATGTCGCAAGAAGACTTGGTGAATCGTTGCAATTGATTAATATATTAAGAGATGTCGGTGAAGATTTTGACAATGAACGGATATATTTTAGTAAGCAACGATTAAAGCAATATGAAGTTGATATTGCTGAAGTGTACCAAAATGGTGTTAATAATCATTATATTGACTTATGGGAATATTATGCAGCTATCGCAGAAAAAGATTTTCAAGATGTTATGGATCAAATCAAAGTATTTAGTATTGAAGCACAACCAATCATAGAATTAGCAGCACGTATATATATTGAAATACTGGACGAAGTGAGACAGGCTAACTATACATTACATGAACGTGTTTTTGTGGATAAGCGGAAAAAGGCAAAGTTGTTTCATGAAATAAATAGTAAATATCATAGAATATAGGTGGTTGAATAATGAAGATTGCAGTAATTGGTGCAGGTGTCACAGGATTAGCAGCGGCAGCCCGTATTGCTTCTCAAGGTCATGAAGTGACGATATTTGAAAAAAATAATAATGTAGGCGGGCGTATGAATCAATTAAAGAAAGACGGCTTTACATTTGATATGGGTCCCACAATTGTCATGATGCCAGATGTTTATAAAGATGTTTTTACAGCGTGTGGTAAAAATTATGAAGATTATATTGAATTGAGACAATTACGTTATATTTACGATGTGTATTTTGACCACGATGATCGTATAACGGTGCCTACAGATTTAGCTGAATTACAGCAAATGCTAGAAAGTATAGAACCTGGTTCAACGCATGGTTTTATGTCCTTTTTAACGGATGTTTATAAAAAATATGAAATTGCACGTCGCTATTTCTTAGAAAGAACGTATCGCAAACCGAGTGACTTTTATAATATGACGTCACTTGTGCAAGGTGCTAAGTTAAAAACGTTAAATCATGCAGATCAGCTAATTGAACATTATATTGATAACGAAAAGATACAAAAGCTTTTAGCGTTTCAAACGTTATACATAGGAATTGATCCAAAACGAGGCCCGTCACTATATTCAATTATTCCTATGATTGAAATGATGTTTGGTGTGCATTTTATTAAAGGCGGTATGTATGGCATGGCTCAAGGGCTAGCGCAATTAAATAAAGACTTAGGCGTTAATATTGAACTAAATGCTGAAATTGAGCAAATTATTATTGATCCTAAATTCAAACGGGCCGATGCGATAAAAGTGAATGGTGACATAAGAAAATTTGATAAAATTTTATGTACGGCTGATTTCCCTAGTGTTGCGGAATCATTAATGCCAGATTTTGCACCTATTAAAAAGTATCCACCACATAAAATTGCAGACTTAGATTACTCTTGTTCAGCATTTTTAATGTATATCGGTATAGATATTGATGTGACAGATCAAGTGAGACTTCATAATGTTATTTTTTCAGATGACTTTAGAGGCAATATTGAAGAAATATTTGAGGGACGTTTATCATATGATCCTTCTATTTATGTGTATGTACCAGCGGTCGCTGATAAATCACTTGCGCCAGAAGGCAAAACTGGTATTTATGTGCTAATGCCGACGCCGGAACTTAAAACAGGTAGCGGAATCGATTGGTCAGATGAAGCTTTGACGCAACAAATAAAGGAAATTATTTATCGTAAATTAGCAACGATTGAAGTATTTGAAGATATAAAATCGCATATTGTTTCAGAAACAATCTTTACGCCAAATGATTTTGAGCAAACGTATCATGCGAAATTTGGTTCGGCATTCGGTTTAATGCCAACTTTAGCGCAAAGTAATTATTATCGTCCACAAAATGTATCGCGAGATTATAAAGATTTATATTTTGCAGGTGCAAGTACGCATCCAGGTGCAGGCGTTCCTATTGTCTTAACGAGTGCGAAAATAACTGTAGATGAAATGATTAAAGATATTGAGCAGGGTGTGTAAGGGAGTAGTCTAAGAGAAAGATGTGAGAAAAGTATAAGGGGAACGTAAAAGGCATAGTGAAATAAGTATGTTCTAAAGAAGTTTTATTTAACAATGAATAGGCGCCTGTTAAGGTTCACGTTTGAATACGTACCTTGATGGGCGTTATACTTTATATAAGCATATCTAACTGGTTGTGCATGCGGATATGCATGGCAGTTAAATCCTAACGATTGAGTGTATATTAATCTGAAAATTCTTAATATTGACAATAATATTGTACCTACCTAAAATGAAAATAAATTCATTGAATACAACGTGTGTCATAAGTTCTGTTGAACATAACGGTGAATGGCAATGTCATTGTAACCATCTAAATGAGAGTGATACAAGTTGTTAGGTTTATGATAGTCACCCAGGCTACGTTTAATGATAGAGGAGGAATTTGATGATCTCTAACAAATTAGCAAATATCCCTGATAGTTATTTCGGGAAAACGATGGGACGTAAAATCGAACATGGACCATTGCCATTAATTAATATGGCAGTTGGGATCCCTGATGGGCCCACGCCACAAGGTATTATTGATCATTTTCAAAAAGCACTAACTATTCCTGAAAATCAAAAATATGGTGCTTTTCATGGTAAAGAAGCGTTCAAGCAAGCTATTGTAGATTTTTATCAAAGACAATATAATGTGACGCTAGATAAAGAAGATGAAGTATGCATTTTATATGGTACAAAAAATGGATTAGTGGCAGTACCAACATGTGTTATCAATCCAGGAGACTATGTATTACTACCTGATCCAGGATACACGGATTATTTAGCAGGTGTACTTTTAGCTGATGGCAAGCCTGTCCCGCTTAATTTAGAACCGCCACATTATTTGCCAGATTGGTCCAAAGTTGATTCACAAATAATAGATAAAACAAAACTCATTTATTTAACGTATCCAAATAATCCAACTGGATCGACAGCTACGAAAGAAGTTTTTGATGAAGCGATAGCTAAATTTAAAGATACAGACACTAAAATCGTGCATGATTTTGCTTATGGTGCTTTCGGTTTCGACGCTAAAAATCCTAGTATACTTGCTTCGGAAAATGGGAAAGATGTTGCGATTGAAATTTATTCCTTGTCTAAAGGTTATAACATGTCAGGTTTTAGAGTCGGTTTTGCAGTTGGTAATAAAGATATGATTCAAGCTTTGAAAAAGTACCAAACGCACACAAATGCTGGGATGTTTGGTGCATTACAAGATGCCGCAATATATGCTTTGAATCATTATGATGATTTTTTAGAAGAACAAAGCAATGTATTTAAAACACGTCGTGACCGATTCGAAGCCATGCTTGCAAAAGCTGATTTGCCATTTGTTCATGCTAAAGGTGGCATATATGTATGGTTGGAAACACCGCCTGGTTATGACAGCGAGCAATTTGAGCAATTTTTAGTGCAAGAGAAGTCAATACTTGTTGCTCCAGGGAAACCATTTGGAGAGAATGGTAATCGTTATGTGAGAATTTCATTGGCGTTAGATGACCAGAAATTAGACGAAGCTGCAATAAGATTAACAGAACTAGCATATTTATATGAATAATAAAGTTAAGGGTGATGTTAAAATGACAAAAATTAAAATCATGAGTGTACGTGATGAAGATATGCCTTATATCAAGGCGTGGGCAGAGAAACATCATGTTGAGGTAGATATTACTAAAGAAGCATTAACTGATGACAATGTTGAAGGTGTCGCTGGTTATGATGGCTTATCGCTATCACAACAAATACCATTATCAGAGCATGTTTATAAACGATTAAATGAACTTGGTATTAAACAAATCGCACAACGTAGTGCTGGATTTGATACATATGATTTGGAGTTAGCAAACAAGTATAACTTGATTGTGTCAAATGTGCCGTCATACTCTCCGAATTCAATTGCGGAGTTTGCTGTGAACCAGGCTATTAATGTGGTTCGTCATTTTAATCAAATTCAAACGAAAGTGCGGGAGCATGATTTTAGATGGGAACCTACTATTTTATCGAAATCCATTAAAGATTTAAAAGTAGCTGTTATTGGTACAGGTCGAATTGGCCGTGTAGTAGCCGATATATTTGCCAATGGTTATCAAAGTGATGTGGTCGCATACGACCCGTTTCCTAATGCTAAAATTGCAACGTATGTCGATTACAAAGATACGATTGAGGAAGCGGTTGAAGGTGCTGATATCGTGACATTACATGTACCTGCAACGAAATATAATCATTATCTATTTAATGCTGAATTATTTAAACATTTTAAAAAGGGCGCAGTATTTGTCAATTGTGCGAGAGGTTCTTTAGTAGATACTAAGGCGTTATTAGACGCATTAGACAATGGTGTGATTAAAGGTGCAGCACTTGATACGTATGAATTTGAACGCAAACTTTTCCCAAGTGATCAAAGGGGCAAAACACTGAACGATCCATTGTTAGAATCGTTGATTGACAGGGAAGATGTCATATTAACACCACATATTGCGTTTTATACTGAAGCTGCAGTTAAAAATCTAATTGTCGATGCATTAGATGCAACATTAGATGTATTGCAGACTGGAGATACTAGGTTACGAGTAAATTAAAAATCGAACTGATGAGATAATTTGGATTGTTGGGATTCTCATCAGTTCGATTTTTTAATTTGGTGTTGATGACGTTGAATATTGCCTAATTAAACGACATCGTAACCTTGATCTTCAATTGCGTCTTTCATTTGAGATACAGCAACTTTACTGTCATCATATTGAACACTTACTTGACCATTTTCAAGGTTAACGTCAGCTGAAGTGACACCGTCAATATTATTTAATGCAGATTCAACAGCACTTTTGCAGTGACCACAGCTCATACCTTCAACATTTAAAATTTCTTGTGACATAGCATTCACCTCCTTTTAGAGCCACTTATTATTTATAATAATTAGTGGCTCTTATGCAGTTGGAGCGAAGATCCAACTGTAAACCGTAGTGTACTTATTATTTATAATAATTAGTGGCTCTTATGCAGTTGGAGCGAAGATCCAACTGTAAACCGTAGTGTACTTATTATTTATAATAATTAGTGGCTCTTATGCAGTTGGAGCGAAGATCCAACTGTAAACCGTAGTGTACTTATTATTTATAATAATTAGTGGCTCTTATGCAGTTGGAGCGAAGATCCAACTGTAAACCGTAGTGTACTTATTATTTATAATAATGTTGGAACCTAATAGGCGGAGCTATTAGGTAAGATACACTAATTCGCTAAGCGAAAAGTGTAACTATATATGCAGTTGGAGCGAAGATCCAACTGTAAACCGCGACATTATAGAGCCAATCACTAGCCTATCTCAGAATCACCAACGAATCCTTCATTATTAAGGAATCTAGGCATCTTTACGGCGTGGTTCTAATCGCATCTTTTTCAATCTAAGTGCGTTTGTGACAACACTTACTGAACTTAGTGCCATTGCAGCACCAGCAACCCATGGCGCAAGTAAGCCCAATGCAGCTATAGGGATACCGGCAATATTATAGCCGAATGCCCAAAATAGATTTTGACGAATATTACGAATGGTTGCTTTACTTGCATAAATGGCTTTAGGAATAAGCATCAAGTCGCCACCAAGAATAGTAATATCAGCTGCTTCAATGGCAACTTCTGTACCTGTACCAATGGCGATACCGATATCAGCTTTAACTAATGCAGGTGCATCATTTACACCGTCACCAACCATCGCAACCTTCTTACCTTGTTGCTGTAGTTTCGCAATTTGTGCAGCTTTTTCTTCTGGTAAAATATCTGCAATAACAGTATCTATGCCTACTTGTTTTGCAATGGCTTGAGCAGTGTTTTTATTATCGCCAGTTAACATGGCAACTTCAATGCCCATATCATGCAATTGTTTTATTGCATCTTTGGCATGATCTTTTACAGTATCTGCCACTGCGATGATACCAGTTAATGAATAATTAACAGCAATGAGCATAGCAGTTTTACCATCTCGTTCATAATATGTTAAATCATCAGAAATATGCTTAGGCAAGCTAATATCATTGTCAGCCATTAATTTACGGTTACCAACCAATATATGGTGATGATCAATCGTTGCTTCAATACCATGTCCAGGTACTGCTTTAAATGTTGTCGTCTCAGTTAATGTTAATTGCTTTTCTTTTGCATAATTGACAATGGCTTCTGCCAATGGGTGTTCAGAATCTTTTTCAGCAGTAGCAAGCAGTTGTAGCGTTTGATTGTCACCATGATAATCTGTCACGACTGGATGACCATTTGTAATGGTACCCGTCTTATCTAAAACGATGGTATCAATTTGATGTGTGCGTTCAACAAACTCGCCACCTTTAAATAAAATGCCATTTTCAGCAGCGCGACCAGTACCTACCATAATAGAAGTTGGTGTAGCAAGTCCTAATGCGCATGGACAAGCAATGACAAGAACGGAAATACTCGCAACAAGTGCAGGTTCAAATGTACCTGGTGTAACTAAAGTAATCCACACGATAAATGTTAATAGTGCGATACCAACAACGATAGGAACGAAATAACCAGAAATAATATCTGCCAATCGTTGAATCGGCGCTTTAGAACTTTGAGCTTCTTCGACAACTTTAATAATATTTGCCAACGCAGTGTCCCCGCCAACTTTTGTTGCTGTCATAGTAATAGTACCGTTTTTGTTCATCGTTGAACCAATTACAGTATCATCAACATTCTTCTCAACAGGGATAGATTCACCTGTTAACATAGATTCGTCGATGGCAGTCATACCTTTAATAATTTTGCCATCAACAGGTATCTTTTCACCTGGTTTAACGATAAGTGTATCTCCAACATGTACTTCATTTAGAGGAATCATCACTTCATTACCATCTTTTAAAATACGTGCTTCTTTAGCTTGTAAACTTAATAATTCGCCAAGCGCATTGGTTGTTTGAGACTTCGCTCTAGCTTCTAAATACTTACCGAATAAGATTAAGGTAATTAGTACGGCGCTTGTTTCAAAGTATAAATGCGGTTGCGTTGTTGAGCCATTTAGCCAACGAACCATTTCATAAATACTGTAAAAATATGCTGCACTTGTACCAACAGCAACAAGTACATCCATATTGGCGCCACCATTTCTTAAGTTTTTATAAGCACCTACATAAAATTGCCATCCAATAATAAATTGTACAGGTGTAGCTAAAATAAATTGGAACCATGGATTCGTAAATAGTGCTGGTATATGCATATTGAAAAGATGCACAAACATTAACATTAATAGTGGTAAAGATAATACTGCTGATATGATAAGCTTAATCAATTTATGTTGTAGCGCTTCAGCTTTGCGTGACGTTTGATCTTTATTGTTATCTTTAATAGACGCGTCATAACCTAATTTTTGAATGCGAGTGACAAGTTTATCAGCATCTGTTTCTTCAGGATAATAGTCAACTTTAGCTTGCTCTGTTGTTAAATTGACCGTTGCATTTTGAACGCCGTCCATTTTATTTAACACTTTTTCAATACGGCTTGAGCATGCAGCACAAGTCATACCTGTAATGTCTAATTCGACAGTTTCTACAGCGACACCGTAACCTAAATGTTGAATCGTATTAATAAATTTTTGGACATCATGTTGATCAGGGTTATACTCAACAGTCGCTTTCTCTGTAGTTAAATTCACTTGGGCATTAACGTCATCAAGTTTATTCAGTTTCTTTTCGATACGATTTGAACATGCGGCACAAGTCATACCAGTGATATCTAATGTTGTTTTTTTCGTATTAGCCACATTATTGCCTCCCTGTGATTCATTGTTACACGTCTAATGTACCCCCTATAGGTATATAAGTCAATCGTTGCGTTTTACTTTTACCAATTTTAAAAAGAAAAAGAGAGATTGCCGTGCAAACATTGCACAACAATCTCTCTACTTAGCATCTATATAAAAGAAGTCGTAATTAATATTAAAGGATGTATGAATGAAAGGTAAAACTTAAATGACTTCTGGATTTGCAATTCTTAGGTGACTTAAAAGAAATCAGATGGGTTAAATTCTTTCGCATGTAAATTTTTAAAATTATTAAGATGGATGACTTTATCATCATCTTTGTTGTCTGACAACTGACGACTCGTGTCGTTTGTCATTTCGTAATCTTGTATCGTTTTGACCAAACCTAGAATGATTAAGATAGCAACTGTGCCTGTAATTAATATTCTCATCGCTATCATACTCCTTTATATTTCTCTTACTCACATTGTACGTTAATAGATTAAAAAATGAATGCGTCTGTAGTATTGAATTTATCTACTACTTTAGCAGTATTTGATGCGAGAATTGTATAGATAAGGGGGATAAGGTCATGATTTTATAATGTTATAGCGTATTAGTTGCATAGGCGAAGGTTTATTTGATTAACTTTTAAACAAGTAAATAAGTTATTAGGAGTTGAAAGGTGTAATGACTGAAAAAGAAAAAATGTTAGCAGAAAAATGGTACGATGCAAACTTTGATCAAGACTTAATCAATGAACGTGCACGAGCGAAAGATATTTGCTTTGAATTAAATCATACAATACCGAGTGCTACAAATAAAAGAAAGGAATTAATTGATCAATTATTTCAAACAACAACAGACAATGTAAGTATTTCGATTCCTTTTGATACAGATTATGGTTGGAACGTTAAACTAGGAAAAAATGTCTATGTAAACACCAATTGTTATTTTATGGATGGTGGACAGATTACAATTGGCGATAATGTTTTTATAGGACCTAATTGTGGATTCTACACAGCGACACATCCACTTAATTTTCATCATAGAAATGAAGGTTTTGAAAAAGCCGGACCCATTCATATTGGCAGTAATACTTGGTTTGGCGGTCATGTAGCCGTGCTACCAGGGGTGACGATTGGAGAAGGTAGTGTGATTGGTGCTGGTAGTGTTGTCACTAAAGATATTCCGCCACACAGCTTAGCGGTTGGAAACCCTTGTAAAGTCGTTCGTAAAATTGATAATGACCTACCATCCGAAACATTAAATGACGAAACGATAAAGTAGCAGTTGCGACACATATAAATTTTAAAAAGTAACCAATCAATTTCAAAATGCTTGAGAATAAGTGATAAAGCATAAAAATGAAAGCGATTGCAAAACTAACCTTAATCATAGTAAAATGAGTTTAAATGATGTTATATCATTAAATCAAAGGGTTAAACCACTTTCAAAATTTATAGGGGGTAAGTGTACATGGTAGTAGAATTTAAAAATGAACCTGGTTACGATTTTTCAGTCCAAGAAAATGTGGATATGTTTAAGAAAGCATTGAAAGACGTGGAAAAAGAATTAGGTCAAGACATACCATTAGTGATTAATGGAGAGAAGATTTTCAAAGATGACAAAATTAAATCAATCAATCCTGCAGACACATCACAAGTGATTGCAAATGCATCAAAGGCAACAAAACAAGATGTTGAAGATGCGTTTAAAGCAGCAAACGAAGCTTATAAATCTTGGAAAACATGGTCAGCAAATGATCGTGCAGAGCTTATGTTACGTGTTTCGGCAATTATTCGTCGTCGAAAAGCGGAAATTGCAGCAATTATGGTTTATGAAGCAGGTAAGCCATGGGATGAAGCAGTTGGTGATGCAGCTGAAGGTATTGATTTTATTGAATACTATGCACGTTCAATGATGGACTTGGCTCAAGGCAAGCCAGTACTTGATCGTGAAGGTGAACACAATAAATATTTCTATAAATCAATTGGTACAGGTGTTACAATTCCGCCGTGGAACTTCCCGTTTGCGATTATGGCTGGTACAACTTTAGCACCAGTTGTGGCAGGTAATACAGTGTTATTGAAACCTGCTGAGGATACACCTTATATCGCTTATAAATTAATGGAAATTTTAGAAGAAGCAGGATTACCAAAAGGCGTAGTTAACTTTGTTCCTGGTGATCCGAAAGAAATTGGTGATTACTTAGTTGATCATAAAGATACGCATTTCGTTACATTTACAGGATCACGTGCGACAGGTACTAGAATTTATGAACGTAGTGCCGTAGTTCAAGAAGGTCAAAACTTCTTGAAACGTGTTATCGCTGAAATGGGTGGTAAAGATGCCATTGTAGTTGATGAAAATATTGATACAGATATGGCGGCAGAAGCTATTGTAACGTCAGCGTTTGGTTTCTCTGGTCAAAAATGTTCTGCATGTTCACGTGCAATTGTGCATAAAGACGTTTATGACGAAGTATTAGAGAAATCAATCAAATTAACAAAAGAATTAACGTTGGGCAATACTGTAGACAATACGTATATGGGCCCAGTTATTAATAAAAAACAATTTGATAAGATTAAAAATTATATTGAGATTGGTAAAGAAGAAGGTAAATTAGAACAAGGTGGCGGCACTGATGATTCAAAAGGTTACTTTGTAGAACCAACAATCATTTCAGGACTTAAATCTAAAGATAGAATCATGCAAGAAGAAATTTTTGGTCCAGTTGTTGGCTTTGTGAAAGTTAACGATTTTGATGAAGCCATTGAGGTTGCAAATGATACAGATTACGGTTTAACTGGTGCAGTGATTACAAATAATCGCGAGCATTGGATTAAAGCGGTAAACGAATTTGATGTAGGTAATTTATACCTTAACAGAGGTTGTACTTCAGCAGTTGTTGGATACCATCCATTTGGTGGTTTCAAAATGTCAGGTACGGACGCTAAAACAGGTAGCCCAGACTACTTATTACACTTCTTAGAACAAAAGGTTGTTTCAGAAATGTTCTAATGCTTCATAATGAACAAGGGCCATCCATTGCGGTTGGCTCTTTTTATTTATAACTTTAAAAATTAAGTAATAGCAACCATATTTTTAGAAAAGGATTATAGGTGTAAGAATGTGAGATACGTTATTTCAATAATAATGGGAATTGTATTAGCAATTTGGTCATATAAACAACTGAGTCAAAGTCATTTAGATAGCGGATTTATTTTTTTCTTCATAGTTTATGTGTTGTGTATCAGTTATTTTAATAACGATAAGCACGATAAAAATAAAAAACGATAGTAGTACACGAATTCATTAACGTGTACACTATCGTTTTTATTATGAATGTTGGTAACGCTCATGAGTTTCTCATCTACTATTTAATCTTAATATTGATTAATCTATGGAAAATGTTATCAATATCTTCGCCAGGCCAGTCAATTTTTTCATCTTTTATCCAATGTATAAAACCTTCAATCAACGAGTCATAAATATAAAATATGAGATTATCTGGGATGTCGCTGTCAATATCGATACGGTCTCTATTATTTTTGATATCGTTATGCATAATTTTAATGCAGACATTTTTTAATACTTTATTAAATTCAGCGTCTTCTTCTTGGAATTCTGCGATTTCTCTCAAATCCTCTTTATTATTAATCGTATCACTCATCGTTTGGAATGGATGATTAAGACGGTCACTGATATCTCTAGCAAAGTAGTCTTTAGTCAATTGATTGAACAAATACTCTAGAAGATCATATTTATCATAAAAATGTTTATAAAATGTTGTGCGGTGTACGAGTGCATTGTCGCAAATTTGATTGACAGTAATCGTTTGGAATAATTGCTGTTCTAACAATTGTAGCAAGCTACTCGACAATGCTTTTTTTGTCTTTATAACTCGTAAATCAGTCTCTTTCATCTACATTTCTCCTTTGTGTGTAGTTTAATATACAAAATTTTCCAATTGATTCTTTAAGAGGTCGGGGATAGATACTATAATCGAACAATAATCTACACTGTATATTTAAACTATAACGTTGATTTTAAAAGGAGGCAATATACTTTGGCAAAATTTTTATATAAGATGGGGACATTCATCGCAAAACATAAATGGTCCGCGGTCATTGCATGGATAGTGATTGTAGCTGCAATATTGATACCACTTGCTACAAATGCACCGAAATTTGACAATGATATTAAAATGACAGGATTAGAGTCGTTAGATACGAATAAAAAGATTGAAAAACATTTTAATCAAGATAGTGAAAAGGCACAAATACGTGTTGTCTTTAAGACGATTAAAGATGATGGTATTGTGCAACCGAACATTACAGAAGACATTAAGAAAACATTAGAGGATATAAAAAAAGATGACAAGCACATTGATAAAATATCAGATCCATATGAAAATAAGCAAATTAGTAAAGATAAAACAACTGCATTTGCAGATATCACATATGACGTTAGTCAAACATCTTTAAAAGATGGCTCTAGAGATAATGTTAAAAGTCATTTGAAAGACTTACGTGACAATCATAATGTACAAACAGAGTTAACTGGTACAGGAATGACATCTACAGAAGTAGGCGGTAATTCTGAACTAGTTGGTATCATTGTTGCATTTGTAGTGTTATTGATTACATTTGGTTCAGTCATTGCTGCAGGATTACCAATTATAAGTGCATTGATTGGTCTAGCATCTGGGGTTGGCATTATCAGTTTGTTAACTTATGCATTCGATATACCAAATGTCACACTGACATTAGCCGTAATGATTGGACTAGCAGTTGGTATCGATTATGCATTATTTATTTTATTCAGATATCGACAAGTTATGAAAACTGAAACAGATTACATTAAAGGCATTGGTCTTGCAATAGGAACAGCAGGTAGCGCAGTCATCTTCGCTGGTGTGACAGTTGTGATTGCCGTATGCGGTTTATCGCTAGTTGGCATAGATTTCTTAGCAGTGATGGGGTTTGCTTCGGCAATTAGTGTTATATTTGCTGTATTCAGTGCACTGACTTTATTACCTGCGTTAATTAGTATTTTCCATAAACGCATTAAAGTGAACAAATTGCAGTCTAATTTTAAAAAAGATATTGATACGCCTTGGTCTAAATTTATTACAGGAAATGCACTTGCGGCAGTATTACTAGGTTTAATCATATTAGTAGCAGCTGCAATACCAGTTAGTCATATGCGACTTGGTATTCCAGATGACGGTGTTAAACCAGCAGATTCTACACAGAAAAAAGCTTACGATATAATCTCGGATAAATTTGGTGAAGGATTTAATGGCCAAATTCCGATGTTGATAAATGTGAAAGATAAAAAGGATGATCCACAAGGATTACAACAAGATTTACAGTCTGTATATAAAGATATTAAAGATAAGAAAAATGTAGATATCGTTACGCCGCCACAAATGAGTAAAGATAATGATTACGCTTTGATGGTCGTGATACCTAAGCAAGGGCCTAATGCAGAGAGTACAAATGATTTAGTGCATGATTTACGAGATTATCATAAAGATGCACAAGATAAATATGGGTTCAAAACGGAGATTTCGGGACAAAGTGTCATTAATATTGATATGTCTAAAAAGTTAAATGAGGCGACACCTTTATTTGCCTCAGTCATTGTTGTATTAGCATTTTTCTTATTAATGATTGTCTTCCGTTCAATTCTAATACCATTAAAAGCAGTTTTAGGATTCGTCTTGTCATTAATGGCAACATTAGGATTTACAACATTAGTAATGCAAGATGGTTTTATGAAAGGTCTGTTTGGTATTGAAACGACAGGACCAATGCTAGCATTTTTACCGGTTATTACTATAGGTATCTTATTTGGATTAGCGATGGATTATGAAGTCTTCCTTATGTCGCGAATTCATGAAGAATATAGTAAAACAGGGGATAATGATTATTCTATCAAAGTAGGATTGAAAGAAAGCGGTCCTGTTATTGTAGCAGCTGCATTAATTATGTTTAGTGTCTTCTTTGCGTTTGTATTCCAAGAAGATGTCATGATTAAATCAATGGGTATGGCATTAGCGTTTGGTGTACTCTTTGATGCCTTCGTAGTCAGAATGATGTTAATTCCTGCATTAACGAAATTGTTTGGAAAAGGTTCGTGGTATTTACCAGCATGGTTGAATCGCATTATTCCACGAGTTGATATTGAAGGACATGCACTTGAAAAATATAAAACGGTTGAATCACAGGAATCTGAAGCTAAAGATAGTAAGGAAACATACGACACAACCTTTAAAGTATATCCACAAGGTGCAACAAATGTATCGAAACATCAAGATGCACATGGGCAAGATGATGCACATTCAATAGTACTAGATGATAAAACGATGGCATTGTACCAAGAAGTGAAACAGCAATCAGCAAGTTCATTGTTCTTATATGATGCTTTAATAGATTATCAAAACAAGCATCAACTAAATTCAAAACAACAAGCAACGAATATAGAACAGTTGAATAAAAATATTGAAAAGCTCAATCAATTGTTAGAAAAAAATCTACGAAATAAATCATAAAATAACATGTACATGCCTCCGCTTTAAATGTCTATCAATGACATTTGAAGCGGAGGTTTTTTGCATGGAAGTGATTATACAAAACATTTTTGCAATGTCACAAATTTTACATGAAAAATGAAAATTATTTAAATAAAGTATTGCGAGCTACAATTTTAAGGGTTATGATTTTTAAGTGATAATGATTATTATTTCTAATAGGAGAGCGAAATAGTATGTTAAACATTAAAAATGGTGAAATGAATAAGGCTTATAAAATAAAGCGAATGGATATTGCTAATGAGAATATGTTGTATCGTCTAAGTGCCTTTGGGTTAACAGATGACGCTATCATAACGATTAAACAAAAATGTTTATTTAAAGGGCCATGTATTATTGAAGTAAACGGACAACAGTTAAGTATTAGGCATTGCGATGCTTGTTCTATTGCATTAGAAGAATAGGAGCCGGACGAATGGAAAATTATTGTATTTTAGGAAATCCTAATGTTGGTAAAACATCTTTGTTTAACGCTTTAACTGGTTCGTATGAATATATAGGCAACTGGAGTGGCGTAACGGTAGAGAAAAAAGTAGGGAAGCTAAAAGAAAATGTAGGACAATTAATTGATTTACCAGGTACATATGATTTATCGCCGATTTCTAAAGATGAAACTGTAGTGACAGACTATTTATTAAACGATTCATTTTCAGGAATCATTAACATTGTTGATGCGAGTCAACTAAAAAGAAATATGCAATTAACAGTACAATTGTTAGAACTTAATCAACCAATATACATCGGATTAAATATGATTGATGTAGCTACAAAGCGCGGGATAAAAATCGATTATCATAAATTGATGAAAAAGTTAAAAACACCTATTTTTCCAGTTGTGGCACGTACAGGCAAAGGAACTAAACATTTACTTGGCGAAATAAAGCATCTAGGGGAAGGGTATCAACCGCATTTTAAAATCAATTATGGTGAGAAGATTGAAGAGACAATTAAAAATATGTGTCAAATAATAATGACAGAGACATCTCATGATAAGTATCAAGCTAGATTTATTGCGATTCAATTCTTATTAAATAACATGCAAATTGCAAACGAACTTAATTCAGAGGTTGTAAATAAATTGTCGAGTTTACGTGATCAAGTTGATAAACAAGTACAGGCTGTATCTGTTCGTCGAGAGATGGAGCGTATACGCAATCATTATATTGAGACGTTATTGCAAGACGTGGTAACGTATCCAGATGAAGATAAGCAATATTTCAGCTCTAGAATAGACAAGATATTAACACATAAATATATAGGGATGCCTATTTTTCTAGCGATTATGTGGTTGATCTTTCAAACTACATTTACATGGATTGGCACACCTTTGTCGGATCAACTCGATGCATTTATAGGTGGTACATTTACCGATAGTGTGAAGACGATTATGAATTATCTTGGTGTTATACCATTTTTACAAGATTTAATTACAGATGGCATTATTGCTGGTGTAGGATCAGTATTAGTCTTTGTACCACAAATTGTTGTGCTCTTTTTCTTTATATCTTTATTAGAAGATTCGGGTTATATGGCACGTATTGCGGTTTTAATGGATCGTATTATGGAATCGTTCGGTTTAAGCGGGAAGTCTTTTATACCGATGATTATCGGATTTGGTTGTAACGTACCGAGTATTATGGCTGCGCGCAGTATTGAAAATGAAAAAGAGCGTTTAACAACGATATTAATTGCACCATTCATGTCATGCTCTGCTAGACTGCCAGTGTATGCGTTGTTCGTAGGTATCTTTTTCAAAGAGAATCAATCTTTAGTAGTATTAAGCCTGTATGTTTTAGGTATTATTATGGCATTTTTAGTCAGTACAGTACTTACTAAGACGATTTTAAAAAATGATAATGCAATCTTTATTGTGGAATTGCCAACATACCGTGTTCCTTCCATTAAAACGTTGTGGCGTAGTACTTGGGAAAAGGCTAAGGGCTTTGTTCGTAAAGCAGGTACATTTATTTTTGGCGGCTCAGTAGTCATTTGGCTATTAAGTTATGTAGGGCCACATGGTATCAATGTGAATATCAATCAAAGTTTTTTACATATGGTTGGTAGCTTCTTTGGTATGTTAGTGGAACCGCTCGGATTTGGAACATGGCAAGCAGGTGCTACGTTAGTGCCAGGATTTTTAGCAAAAGAAGTTATCGTAAGTTCGATGGCGATTATCTATTCATCAGGTGATGCAGGCCTTGTTAATGTGATTCAAAATCAATTCACACCGCTATCTGCGTATGCATTTATGATATTTATACTATTGTATATTCCTTGTGTTTCTACAGTGGCAGCAATCCGTAAAGAGACTTATTCATGGAAATGGACGGCACTTGCAGTTGCCTATCCTCTAGTCACTGCATATGTCTTAACATTCATTTTTTATCAAGTCGGACATTTATTTGTTTAAGGAGTGGTTAAAGTGTCAGTCATTATTAACATTTTAATTTTTTTAGCAATTTTCGGATATGCCTTATATACACTAGTAAAATTTTTCAAGCGTTCAAAACAAGGAAAATGTGGTACATGTGACATTAATCGTGATTGTTGTGGAACAGAACAGCACACAGCGAATCATTTTCCAGGGAAATAATTAAAAAAATGAGCACAGGCAAGGGCGACCTGATGCTCATTTTTGATATGTTAAAGTGTCGTTATGTACCTTTTACGACTAATTCGTTATCCTCAACATCTATATCCACATGTTTAACGTCTGTATGATCTAGATAATAATCTGTAATTTTGTCACGTACTTGCTGTTCAACAATACGTCTTAATGGACGCGCACCTAATTCTTCATCATAGCCTTCTTCAATTAACCAATCTTTCGCATCTTGAGAAACGTCCATCGTAATACCTTTTTTATCTAATGTAACTTGTACATCGTCTAATAATAAGTTGACGATATCTTGTAATGCATCTTTATCTAAATGTAAGAATTCAACGATGCCGTTGAAGCGGTTAAGGAATTCAGGGCGGAAGAATTTTTTCATTTCATGCATAATATCTTTTTCTTCAGTGTCATTGCCATTGCCAAAGCCAGCATTTGATGTACAAATAATAATTGTATTTTTAAAGTTGATAACATTACCTTGACCATCAGTCAAATTACCATCATCCATTACTTGTAATAACAATGTCAAAATTTGTGGATTTGCTTTTTCGATTTCATCAAATAGAATGACTGAATATGGATTACGGCGTACTTTTTCAGTTAACGTATTTGAATTGTCGTCATAACCGACATAACCAGCAGTTGTACCAATCATTTTTGAAACAGCTGTTGTGTCACTATATTCACTCATATCAAGTCGAATAAGTGCATCTTTATTACCAAATAGATCAATTGCTAATTGTTTAGCAAGCTCTGTTTTACCAACACCAGTAGGGCCGACAAATAGGAAACTACCAATTGGACGGTTGCCGTCATCAAACCCAGCGCGATTACGGCGAATTGCACGTGAAACCATTTCTACAGCTTGATCTTGACCTATGATTTTACTTCTTAAACGATTAGAAATATTTTTTAAACGTTCAATATCGTTATCATCCATTTGAGAAACTGGAATACCAGTTAATCGTTGAATAGTATCTGAAATATCATGAACTGTAGCAACAGCAGTATGTTCACCATTACTATTTTCTAATTTATCTTGTAATGATTTGATTTCATTTTGAATGTCGTCAGCTTTTTTATATTCTTCAGCACTTACTGCTTTACGTTTATCATTTTCTAATTCAGAAATTCGTTTTTCAGTTTCAACTTTATCGACAGCTGGACTTTGCGCAGATAAATGTGCTGCTGTAATATCTAACACATCGATTGCTTTATCTGGTAATAATCGTTGTGGAATATATTGAATTGATAAGTCAACACATGCTTTTAATACGTCATCTGGTAATTTTACTTGATGGTGTTCTTCGAATTTTTCGCGAATACCTTTTAAAATTTCAACAGTATCTTTAGCGCTTGGTTCATTAACAAGCACTTCATTAAATCTGCGCGTTAATGCAGCATCTTTAAGAATATTGTTTCGATATTCATCTTGTGTTGTTGCACCAATAATAGAAATCTCACCACGACTTAATGCAGGTTTCAAAATATCAGATAACCCTTTGCTACCTGAATCACTTCCTGTGGCACCTGAACCGATAATTTGATGGATTTCATCAAAGAATAGTACGGCATTTTGTGAAGATTTAACACCTTCGATTAATTTTTGAATATTTTCTTCAAAAGCACCACGATATTGCGTTCCAGCTTCTAATGATGAAATGTCTACAGAAATAATTTCTTTGTCTTTGATTGCTGCTGGTACATTTCCTTCAACGATTGCCTGTGCTAAACCTTCAACAATCGCAGTTTTACCAACACCAGCTTCTCCAACTAATATAGGATTGTTTTTAGTTCGTCTACTTAAAACTTCAGCAGTTTCTTGAATTTCTTTATCACGACCAATGACTGGATCTAATAAACCGTCACGTGCTTCTTGCGTAAGGTTACGACCAATTTGTTCTAAATAATTGCCGTTGCCACCTTGTTGCCCTTGTTGTCTTTGTGCTGCTTGTTGAAAAGCTTGCGCACTTTGTTCAGCAGAGTGATTGCCACCTTGTTGTGTGAGTTGCGCTAGTTCTTCAGGTGAAACTTCTTTACCATTAATATAGTACTTTTTGTTTCCGACTTGATTTGAACCTTGCATATCTTGCATCATTCTTCGAAAAATTGAATCAAAGTCGCTATTGAAAAAACCGTTATTCATATAACATCACCTCTAAATTTTTTTGAACTAAACAAAAAAGAAATTACTTTTGAAGCGTTATGCAAACTATATACAATTGCAATTGTACTTTTCCACTAATAGTAGGTGATAAAACAGAATATTTTTAAAACTTTATGAATATTGTGTGTTATTTTTAATAAGTAATTATAGGTTTAATAAAATATTAAGGATTCATTGCATTTTCAATATTTTAATTTAAGATTTGGTTTACAAAGTAAGAGGTTAGCACGTGTAGTAAGATATGTAACTGTATATTGCAGCAAAGTGATAGCTGGTATTACGTGTTTATATACGTAATTGACGACTTATTTATTTTTAAAAAATGTGAACATGAATATTTTCTAATTTAACAATTAAGGCGTATGATTAGAAAAAGGGGGCATTTTTATGGAGTATAAGAATTACTATGATTCGCCTGTAGGACGATTGGAACTTTTGAGTGATGGGGTAAGTCTGACCGCTGTTTTGTTTGAAAATCAACAAGGTGATGGTACTAGGGAAGAAAATACGTCTTTAGCGATATTTAAAGAGGCGACACAGTGGTTAGACGCGTATTTTAAAGGTGACAATCCTGAAATCACAATACCTTTAAAGCCAACAGGTAGTCATTTTCAACAGTGTGTTTGGAATGAATTAAGACAGGTTCCTTATGGGACTCTAACAACGTATGGTGCTATTGCCAAAAAAGTAGGCAAGGTGCTTGATAAGCCAAAAATGTCAGCCCAAGCGGTTGGAGGTGCAGTCGGAAGTAATCCATTATCTATTATCGTGCCATGTCATCGTGTTGTCGGTAAAACGGGTAGCTTAACAGGGTTTGGTGGAACGATTAATAATAAAATTAAGCTGTTAGAGCTGGAGAATATCGATATGTCAAAGCTTTATATACCTAAACACAGTACAAAGCCGTAACGTATAAATATGTTAGAAAAATAAATCTATGCATTGTTAAATACGTTGAATTATTTTAAAAACTAATCAAAATAAATTAATGATAATTTTAGAAAATTAACATCTAGAAATATTGATATATAGATCATTCGGTAATAACATTAAATTGCGCACAAAGCATTTGATGAATTTAATCTTAAATGAGAAAAGGATGATCTGAAAATGAAAGCTAAACTATGGTTTTTGTTGACAACTTTGGCATTTTTGATTGCAGTAACGGGATCTATTGGAATAGCAGAAGTAAAAGCAAAAACAACTGGATTGATTACAGAAAATAGTAATGACAGTTTAAAAGAGCATTATGCACAAAAATTTGAAGTTTATACGAATAAAGAAGTAACAGGAGTTGGGGAAAATTATATAGACGCGAAAGTTGACACCTACAATGTACGGACAGTGCTCTACAACACTGATTATTTGAAACAGTTTAAAAATCAAGACAAAGTTAATATATGGGGAACATTATATGAAAACCAACAATCTAAAGTATATCGTGGTACAGTAGTTAAGTATGATCCTATATCAAAAGTAACTAACTTATCTTATAGAATGAACTTGTTTGTTAACGGTCATCAAACTAAAGTGAATCCAGACAGTTTATTAGAAGTTAAGAATAAACAGATTTCTCTAAAAGAAACAGATTTTAGAATTAGAAAATATTTATTAGAAAAAGAACACCTATATAGTAATTACAATTCAGGGGAACTAATTATAGAAATGAAAAATGGAGCAAGACATAAAATAGATTTAGGCGACATATTGAGTGACTCACAAGAAAAAACGTTTGATTTTGATAATATTAGTCATATAGATATTTATATGAAATAAGTCGTTCCAACATAAAATGCGTCTAGGGTACTTTGACAATTTAAAATAGAATAGCTTAGGACATTAAGTTCTTAGGAAAATTTCAATAATGTGTCAAACAGGCTTAGCTAATCCATTCAATACAAAATGTTATAAATAGAAAACAGCAGTAAGACGATTTCAATGAGAAGTGGTCTTACTGCTGCTTTTAGGTTTTATTATATGTGTTTTAAATACACCGACTACTCTGGTCTGTGATATTCACGAACGTTATTTTCAATATTTGATAAGTAGAAAATATGACGATCTTCATGAACAGCATCTTGTTCTTCGTCAAATTCAACGTCATCAAAACGTTTGAAGAATGTTTCATATGCATCAACAGATACTTCAGTACGGTTATTTAATAATGCTTTATGTGCAGCTTGATCTAAATGATCTTTGTAGCCTTCAACTAATGTCGCACTATAAAATTCACCAACTGAACCTGAGCCATAACTGAATAAACCGATTGTTTCACCAGCTTGTAAATCACGATTTTCAAGTAATGATATTAGGCTTAAATATAATGATCCAGTATAAATATTACCGACATAACGGTTATAATCTACAGCATCTTCATATCCTGAACGTAAACGCTCTTGAGTTGTTTCATCAGCGTTATCAATGATTGACTCTAATGCCTTTTTACCCATTTTTGTAAATGGAACATGGAAGCATAGAGATGCGAAGTCAGCTAGCGACTTACCTTGACGTTTTGCGTATTCATTCCAGCTTTGTTGGAATGAGCGGATATAAGCATCTTTAGATAATGCACCATCAACTAATGGATATTTATGTCCAGTTGGACGCCAGAAATCATAAACGTCTTCAGTGTAAGCAACAGCATCTTCATTTAATGCCAAAATGCTTGGATTATGTGCAATAACCATCGCAACTGCGCCAGCACCTTGTGTTGGCTCGCCGCCTGAATTCAATCCATAACGTGCTGTATCTGTAGCAATAACTAATACTTTTTCATTCGGTCTAGTTGCTAAATAATCTTTAGCTAATTGAATTGCTGGTGTTGCAGCATAACAAGCTTCTTTCATTTCAAAGCAACGTGCAAAAGGTTGAATACCTAATAAGTTGTGAATTTGAACAGCGGCTGCTTTAGCAGCATCAACTGCTGATTCAGTTGCCACAATTACCATACCAATTTTCTTTTTGTCTTCGTCTGTTATAATGTCCTTAGCAGCATTAGCGCCCATTGAAACGATGTCTTGGTTTACAGGACTAACAGCCATTTCAGTTTGACCAATACCAATTAAAAATTTGTTTGGATCTACTTGGCGTGCTTCTGCTAATTTAGCCATGTCTACATAGTACTTTGGAACGTAAAAGTTTATTTTATCGATACCTATTGTCATAAGGTTTTACATCCTTTCAAATTTATAAAAGCAACACTTGTATCATATCAGAATATGCTAATTTTATACAAAGAAATATACTAAATTTAAAAATGATTTGTCGTTTCTTGTAAGCGTTTTAATTTACCTTGTTTTATTTTAAAGTCAAAACGACAATTATTCAATTGAATTTTAAGACGAATGACGTTATTTTGTGGTAAAAATAGTAGTGATTGAAATGTTAAAAATTATGTGAAGTAAAAGGAGTACGTCCATGCAAAATTTAGATAAGAATTTTCGACATTTATCTCGTAAAGAAAAGTTACAACAATTGGTTGATAAGCAATGGTTATCAGAAGAACAATTCGACATTTTACTGAATCATCCATTAATCGATGAAGAAGTAGCCAATAGTTTAATTGAAAATGTCATCGCGCAAGGTGCATTACCCGTTGGATTATTACCGAATATCATTGTGGACGATAAGGCATATGTTGTACCTATGATGGTGGAAGAGCCTTCAGTTGTCGCTGCAGCTAGTTATGGTGCAAAGCTAGTGAATCAGACTGGCGGATTTAAAACGGTATCTTCTGAACGTATTATGATAGGTCAAATCGTCTTTGATGGCGTTGACGATACTGAAAAATTATCAGCAGACATTAAAGCTTTAGAAAAGCAAATTCATAAAATTGCGGATGAGGCATATCCTTCTATTAAAGCGCGTGGTGGTGGTTACCAACGTATAGCGATTGATACATTTCCTGAGCAACAGTTACTATCTTTAAAAGTATTTGTTGATACGAAAGATGCTATGGGCGCTAATATGCTTAATACGATTTTAGAGGACATAACTGCATTTTTAAAAAATGAATTTCCGCAAAGCGACATTTTAATGAGTATTTTATCCAATCATGCAACAGCGTCCGTTGTTAAAGTTCAAGGCGAAATTGATGTTAAAGATTTAGCAAGGGGCGAGAGAACTGGAGAAGAGGTTGCCAAACGAATGGAACGTGCTTCTGTATTGGCACAAGTAGATATTCATCGTGCAGCAACACATAATAAAGGTGTTATGAATGGCATACATGCTGTTGTTTTAGCAACAGGAAATGATACGCGTGGTGCAGAAGCAAGTGCGCATGCATACGCAAGTCGTGACGGACAGTATCGTGGTATTGCTACATGGCGTTACGATCAAGATCGTCAACGTTTGATTGGTACAATTGAAGTGCCTATGACATTGGCAATCGTTGGCGGTGGTACAAAAGTATTACCAATTGCTAAAGCTTCTTTAGAATTGCTAAATGTAGAGTCAGCGCAAGAATTAGGGCATGTAGTTGCTGCCGTAGGTTTAGCGCAAAACTTTGCAGCATGTCGTGCGCTCGTTTCCGAAGGTATTCAACAAGGTCATATGAGTTTACAATATAAATCATTAGCTATCGTTGTAGGAGCAAAAGGTGATGAAATTGCTAAAGTAGCTGAAGCATTGAAGCAAGAACCCCGTGCAAATACACAAGCAGCGGAACGTATTTTACAAGAAATTAGACAACAATAGTAAATTGCGAATAGCGATTTTAAAGAAAAGTTTAAGTCAGTCCATCGTAGCGCTTAGATAAATTAATATGAACAAAAATAAAAACTTCTATCACACGCATACAGGAAATTGAAGCGTTCGTGATAGAAGTTTTTTGATTAGTAAATATAGTTAAAGTTACGTGCTGCCTTTTTGCTTAGTACACGTGTATTGTATTTTAATGGGCGATAAAAGTTGTATTCTGAAACTTTAATACTACCGTTTTTATATACTTGTTCAACAACTGCGACATGTCCATAATATCCTGCAGTTGATTGCATGACAGCAAATTTTCTTGGTGTACGACCAGTCGCATATTTTGATTTACGTGCATTGTAATACCAATTTTTAGCATTGCCCCATCTATTAGAAACAGGTTTACCGACTTGTGCGCGACGTTTAAATGCCCACCATGTACATTGGTTTTTACTATAATAATTAACTGCGGCATGCGATTGATGCGTTTGTTCGACGGATTGATAAGTGAAATCTGCTGAGAAAAGTACTGCAAAAGCAATTAATAAACGAATTAGTATCTTTTTATATTCCATTTTTATCTCCCAAGTTAATTTTTTTCTTTATTCAACGTTAATTATGATAACAAATTTTTTTTAGAAAACAATGCAAGCAATCAACAATAAAAGTAACTGTAATGAAGTTGTCATATAAAGTGTTGAATTGTAATAAAAATGGATTTTTTCATAAAATGTAGAAATTCATGTATTTAACAATTAATTGTCATAGTGATACAAGGATGTCAGGATTGATTAACAGCGGATATTAGTGGGAAAATATAAAATGATTTAAAAGAAAAGGTACGTGGTTCTATAACTGAAAGAAAATAGCAATCACAATATACTAAATGAAGCGATAGCATTAAAAATAGCGCCCTGCAATCAGAGCGCTAACATGAGATGATGTGACTCCATGTATTCATGTATCATTGTACATTTGTGAATTGGTTGAAAACTGATAGTGCCCGTTTAATTACAGGTACTGAGATGCTTTCAGGACATGGATTTGTTCGAAAATATGACAATATTTCACTATGGCTCTTCACTTCTCTAGGGAAATTGCTATCTTGATTAATCCAATCAACCAATTCACCTAATGGTGTGTCATCACCAAGAAAATTTTGCATAAATTCGTAAAAGCTCAATACCTCACCTCGATTAATATACTTGAGCCATTATTATAATAACATAAAAGAATGTGTATTTTACATGAAACTTTTTATAAAGCAATTTTATAAATCTAAATTTATTGAATGTTTAAGAAGTTGTGTATAATGAAATAAACGTGTTGAAATAGTTAGGATGATGTTAGTGGATATCAAACATATGAAATATTTTATTGAAGTCGTTAAGCAAGGAGGCATGACTAATGCTTCCAAATCATTATATATTGCACAACCTACAATTAGTAAAGCAATTAAAGATATTGAAAATGAAATGGGCACGCCCTTATTTGATAGAAGTAAAAGACATTTAATACTTACCGATGCAGGTCAAATTTTTTATGAGAAAAGTAAAGAAATTGTTGCACTGTATGATTATTTACCATCTGAAATGGAACGCTTGAATGGACTGGAAACAGGGCATATAAACATGGGCATGTCGGCAGTCATGAATATGAAGATTCTTATCAATATTCTTGGTGCATTCCATCAACAATATCCAAATGTTACATATAATTTAATAGAAAATGGCGGCAAAACAATTGAACAGCAAATTATCAATGATGAAGTAGATATAGGCGTGACCACTTTGCCAGTCGATCATCATATTTTCGATTATACTACCCTAGATAAGGAAGATTTGCGACTTATCGTGAGCAGAGAGCATCGACTCGCAAAATATGAAACTGTTAAACTCGAAGATTTAGCAGGTGAAGACTTCATTTTATTTAATAAAGACTTTTACTTGAATGATAAAATTATTGAAAATGCTAAAAACGTTGGCTTTGTTCCGAATACTGTAGCGCAAATTTCACAATGGCATGTTATAGAAGATTTAGTTACGAATGAATTAGGTATTAGTATTTTACCAACATCAATTTCAGAGCAACTAAATGGAGATGTGAAGCTGCTACGCATTGAAGATGCGCATGTACATTGGGAATTAGGTGTTGTTTGGAAGAAGGATAAACAATTAAGTCATGCCACAACGAAATGGATAGAATTTTTGAAAGATCGTTTAGGCTAACATATTAATAAAGCACTCATTATTTAAGGCGCATCATTACGTGGGTCATTGAAATGATGAGTGTTTTTTTGTGAAAATGAAGTGAAATTGAGAGAGCGTTTCCATAGAAAATAGTAATACAAACTATAAAAAAAGAGTATTTTTATATTGTGTACGCCATCTTTATAATAGTTATTGTAACAATTTAGACATATTTAGAAAGGGATGGCGCCATGCACAAAGTCCAATTAATAATCAAACTACTACTACAACTAGGAATCATCATTGTGATTACTTATATTGGCACAGAAATTCAAAAGATTTTTCATCTTCCCTTAGCCGGCAGTATTGTTGGTCTATTTTTATTTTATTTACTATTACAATTTAAGATTGTACCGCTAACTTGGGTAGAAGACGGTGCAAACTTTTTATTAAAGACGATGGTCTTTTTCTTCATACCGTCAGTTGTAGGTATTATGGATGTTGCTTCCGAAATTACGCTAAATTATATACTCTTTTTCGCAGTCATTATTATAGGAACATGTATCGTTGCATTATCTTCAGGTTATATTGCTGAAAAAATGTCTGTTAAACATAAACATCGTAAAGGTGTAGACGCTTATGAATGATTACGTGCAAGCCTTATTAATGATTTTGTTGACTGTCGTTTTATATTATTTCGCTAAAAGGTTACAACAAAAATATCCGAACCCATTTTTGAATCCAGCATTAATTGCATCTTTAGGAATTATTTTTGTCTTACTTATCTTTGGAATTAGTTATAACGGGTATATGAAAGGTGGCAGTTGGATCAACCATATTTTAAACGCAACGGTCGTATGTTTAGCGTACCCACTTTATAAAAATAGAGAGAAAATTAAAGACAATGTCTCTATCATTTTTGCAAGTGTATTAACTGGCGTCATGCTGAATTTCATGTTAGTGTTCTTAACACTTAAAGCATTTGGCTATTCTAAAGACGTCATTGTAACGTTATTGCCCCGATCTATAACAGCCGCAGTAGGTATCGAAGTGTCACATGAACTAGGTGGTACAGATACGATGACCGTACTTTTTATTATCACAACGGGTTTAATCGGTAGTATTTTAGGTTCGATGTTATTAAGATTTGGAAGATTTGAATCTTCTATCGCCAAAGGTTTAACGTATGGGAATGCGTCACATGCATTTGGCACAGCTAAAGCACTAGAAATGGATATTGAATCCGGTGCATTTAGTTCAATTGGGATGATTTTAACTGCAGTTATTAGTTCAGTGTTAATACCTGTTCTAATTTTATTATTCTATTAATTTAGATATTTAAAATGATAGACAGAAAGGGAGGCTATTAGTAATAATGGCAAAAATAAAAGCAAATGAAGCATTAGTTAAAGCATTACAAGCATGGGATATAGATCACTTGTATGGTATTCCAGGAGACTCAATCGACGCAGTAGTCGATAGTTTACGTACAGTGAGAGATCAATTTAAATTTTATCATGTACGTCATGAAGAAGTAGCAAGCTTAGCGGCTGCTGGTTACACAAAATTAACTGGTAAAATCGGTGTGGCATTAAGTATCGGTGGCCCTGGTTTAATTCATTTATTAAATGGTATGTATGATGCCAAAATGGATAATGTACCGCAATTAATATTATCTGGACAAACGAATAGTACAGCACTTGGAACGAAAGCATTCCAAGAAACAAATTTACAAAAATTATGTGAAGATGTAGCCGTTTATAATCACCAAATTGAAAAAGGTGACAATGTGTTTGAAATTGTTAACGAAGCAATTCGTACGGCATATGAACAAAAAGGTGTAGCTGTTGTTATTTGTCCTAACGACTTATTAACTGAAAAAATTAAAGATACAACGAATAAACCAGTAGATACATCAAGACCAACTGTTGTATCACCAAAATATAAAGACATTAAAAAAGCTGTTAAATTAATCAATAAGAGTAAAAAGCCGGTTATGTTGATTGGTGTTGGTGCAAAACATGCGAAAGATGAGCTACGTGCGTTTGTTGAAGCGGCAAAAATTCCGGTCGTTCATTCATTACCTGCTAAGACAATCTTACCGGATGACCATCCATACAGTATTGGTAACTTAGGTAAAATAGGTACAAAAACCTCATATCAGACAATGCAGGATGCAGATTTACTAATTATGGTAGGTACAAACTATCCATATGTAGATTACTTACCTAAGAAAAATATTAAAGCAATCCAAATCGACACAAATCCTAAAAATATCGGACATCGTTTTAATATTAATGTAGGAATTGTTGGAGACAGTAAAATTGCATTGCATCAGTTAACTGAAAATATTAAACATGTTGCGGAAAGACCATTTTTAAACAAAACGTTAGAACGTAAAGCGGTTTGGGATAAATGGATGGAACAAGATAAAAATAATAATAGCAAACCATTACGTCCAGAACGTTTAATGGCATCAATTAACAAATTTATTAAAGATGATGCAGTAATTTCAGCAGATGTAGGTACAGCAACAGTTTGGTCAACTCGATACTTAAACCTTGGTGTAAATAACAAGTTCATCATTTCAAGTTGGTTAGGTACAATGGGTTGCGGTCTTCCAGGTGCAATGGCATCAAAAATTGCATTTCCAAATAGACAAGCCATCGCAATTGCTGGTGACGGTGCATTCCAAATGGTAATGCAAGACTTCGCTACAGCAGTACAATATGATTTACCTTTAACTGTATTTGTACTTAATAACAAACAGTTAGCATTTATTAAATATGAACAACAAGCAGCTGGTGAATTAGAATATGCAGTTGATTTTTCTGATATGGATCATGCAAAATTTGCTGAGGCAGCAGGTGGTAAAGGTTATACAATTAAGAGTGCTAGCGAAGTAGATGCTATAGTCGAAGAGGCATTAGCACAAGATGTACCAACGATTGTAGATGTATATGTTGATCCTAATGCTGCGCCATTACCAGGTAAAATTGTAAATGAAGAAGCGCTTGGTTATGGTAAGTGGGCATTTAGATCAATTACTGAAGATAAACATTTAGATTTAGATCAAATTCCACCAATTTCAGTGGCAGCAAAACGTTTCTTATAACTGATTGAAAGGTTATCACAATTGAATTGAACTATAAAAACGGTAATTTCTATTTCAACAAAATGGGAATTGCCGTTTTGTTTATTTATCACAAATGATCGTACTGAATTGATGATAAAATTGTGAAAAAGTTGTTGAAAACGCTTTTACAAATATGTATAATAGCTATGAATTAGATATCACTTGCGTGTTACTGGTAATGCAGGCATGAGCAAACAACCGCACTATGAGAATAGTCTTGTTTGTTCATGCCTGCTTTTTTTGTACATGGAAGCGGAAATTGAGATAGGGGATGTTTATATGTTTAAGAAATTGTTTGGACAATTGCAACGTATCGGTAAAGCATTAATGTTACCTGTTGCGATTTTACCAGCAGCTGGTATTTTATTAGCGTTTGGTAACGCAATGCACAACGAACAATTAGTAGAAATTGCACCATGGTTAAAAAACGATATCATTGTAATGATTTCGTCGGTCATGGAAGCAGCAGGACAAGTTGTATTTGATAACTTGCCATTATTATTTGCAGTTGGTACAGCACTTGGATTAGCAGGAGGAGACGGTGTTGCAGCATTAGCAGCGCTAGTAGGTTACTTAATTATGAATGCAACAATGGGGAAAGTGTTGCACATTACAATTGATGACATTTTCTCATATGCCAAAGGGGCAAAAGAATTAAGTCAAGCAGCGAAAGAACCAGCACATGCTTTAGTATTAGGTATTCCAACGTTACAAACGGGTGTGTTTGGTGGTATTATCATGGGTGCTTTAGCCGCATGGTGTTACAACAAATTTTATAATATTACACTACCACCATTTTTAGGATTCTTTGCAGGTAAACGATTTGTACCGATTGTGACATCGGTCGTAGCAATCGCAACAGGTGTGCTTTTAAGCTTTGCGTGGCCACCAATTCAAGATGGATTAAATAGTTTATCGAATTTCTTATTAAATAAAAATTTAACATTAACAACGTTTATATTCGGTATTATTGAACGCTCATTAATTCCATTTGGTTTACATCATATTTTCTATTCACCGTTCTGGTTTGAATTCGGAAGTTATACAAATCACGCAGGTGAATTGGTTCGTGGTGACCAACGTATTTGGATGGCACAATTGAAAGATGGCGTACCATTTACTGCTGGTGCATTTACTACTGGTAAATATCCATTTATGATGTTTGGTTTACCAGCGGCGGCATTTGCTATTTATAAAAATGCACGACCAGAACGTAAAAAAGTCGTGGGTGGTTTAATGTTATCAGCAGGATTAACTGCATTTTTAACTGGTATCACTGAGCCATTAGAATTTTCATTCTTATTTGTAGCACCAGTACTTTATGGAATTCACGTATTATTAGCTGGTACATCATTCTTAGTAATGCATTTATTAGGCGTTAAAATTGGTATGACATTCTCAGGTGGTTTCATAGATTATATTTTATATGGTTTATTAAACTGGGATCGTTCACACGCATTATTAGTTATTCCAGTCGGTATTGTATATGCTATCGTGTATTACTTCTTATTCGACTTTGCAATTCGTAAGTTTAAATTGAAAACACCAGGTCGTGAAGATGAAGAAACTGAAATTCGTAACTCTAGTGTCGCAAAATTACCATTTGATGTCTTAGATGCAATGGGTGGAAAAGAAAACATTAAACATTTAGATGCATGTATTACACGTCTACGCGTAGAAGTGGTTGATAAATCAAAAGTAGATGTAGCAGGTATTAAAGCTTTAGGCGCATCAGGTGTATTAGAAGTTGGAAACAATATGCAAGCTATCTTTGGTCCAAAATCAGATCAAATTAAACATGATATGGCCAAGATTATGAGTGGTGAAATTACGAAACCAAGTGAAACGACAGTGACTGAAGAAATGTCAGATGAACCAGTTCACGTAGAAGCACTTGGAACAACAGACATCTATGCACCAGGTATCGGTCAAATCATTCCATTATCAGAAGTACCTGATCAAGTATTCGCTGGTAAAATGATGGGTGATGGTGTTGGCTTTATCCCTGAAAAAGGTGAAATTGTAGCACCGTTTGATGGTACAGTGAAAACAATCTTCCCTACGAAACATGCGATAGGATTAGAATCTGAAAGTGGCGTCGAAGTACTTATTCATATTGGTATCGATACAGTGAAACTGAATGGTGAAGGATTCGAAAGTCTGATTAACGTTGATGAAAAAGTAACACAAGGTCAACCATTAATGAAAGTGAATTTAGCATACTTGAAAGCACACGCATCAAGCATCGTTACACCAATGATTATTACAAATCTTGAAAATAAAGAACTTGTCATTGAAGATGTACAAGATGCTGATCCAGGTAAGCTAATTATGACAGTCAAATAATGATTAAAAATGAAACAGCATATCAAATGAATGAACTTTTAGTCATTCGTAGTGCGTATGCGAAGTAGCGAGTTGAAAGAGAATACGTTACAAAAGGCAGTAGCTTAAAATGAAGCTACTGCCTTTTTAGTGCGCAATGATGTATAGCAATGGCATAGATGTTAGTTTGGGGGATAGAAAGTAGGGATTGTACTTTTTGTACATTTTAGAAAAATGCATCTTCACGACTAGTCAAATTAATAACGTCATTGAAAAGTTTGATTTTCCGTAATAAAGTTCAATTGCTTGTATTTTTATCATGAAAGTAATAAAAATAAATTAACATGATTTTAAATCTATTTGTAAGATAAGGAGATTTGTCATTATGACAACAGAAGGTCTATTAGTTGCAGAGAAAGAAATCGAAGTGAATGGTTACGACATTGATGCGATGGGTGTCGTTAGTAATATCGTTTATATTAGATGGTTCGAAGATTTGAGAACAGCGTTTATTAATCAGCACATGAATTACTCAACAATGATCAATCAAGGCATTTCACCTATACTTATGAAAACGGAAGCAGAGTATAAAGTACCTGTCACAATACATGACAAACCAGTAGGTCGTATTTACTTAGTTAAAGCAAGCAAGATGAAATGGGTGTTTCAGTTTGAAATTGTGTCCGCACATGGCGTGCATTGTATTGGTACACAGACAGGCGGTTTTTACAGATTGAGCGATAAGAAGATAACCTCTGTGCCACAAGTGTTTCAAGACATTTTAGCAACAAAATAATGACTTCATTTTAAAATATAAAAAGTAAGAAGGTGTTCGAAATGGTTAAGCAATTAAATAGTGTCGAAGCATTCCGTGAATTTATTCATCAATATCCGTTAGCAGTTGTACATGTCATGCGCGATCAGTGTAGCGTGTGTCATGCCGTTTTACCACAAATTGAAGACTTGATGCAATCATATCCCAATGTGCCATTAGCTGTGATTAATCAAAGTCAGGTGGAAGCTATTGCTGGAGAATTAAATATTTTCACTGTACCTGTGGATTTAATTTTTATGAATGGAAAAGAAATGCATCGTCAAGGGCGTTTTATCGATATGCAACGTTTTGAACATCATCTTAAGCAAATGAATGATAGTGTAAATAACGATGTCGATGAGCATTAATATCGCAAATGATTAGCATTGCTAAGATTATGTAGACATCATAACTTATTTCCCAGTAAATATTGGTAGTAATAAGAATCAGCATGGTACAGTAGAACTATAGTAGAAATCATCAAAGAGGAGTGACGACAAATGCGTAAAAAATGGTCTACACTTGCGTTTGGATTTTTAGTAGCAGCATACGCACATATTAGAATTAAAGAAAAACGCAGTGTGAAAAGTTATATGTTAGAACAAGGTATACGATTATCTAGAGCTAAGCGTCGTTTTATGTATAAAGAAGAAGCGATGAAAGCATTAGAAAAAATGGCGCCACAGACAGCAGGTGAATATGAGGGCACCAATTATCAGTTTAAGATGCCAGTAACAGTGGATAAGCACTACGGTTCAACCGTTTATACCGTTAATGATAAACAAGATAAGCATCAACGTGTTGTATTATACGCACATGGAGGCGCATGGTTCCAAGACCCACTCAAAATTCATTTCGAATTTATTGATGAACTTGCAGAAACACTCAATGCTAAAGTCATCATGCCAGTATATCCGAAGATTCCGCATCAAGATTATCAAGCGACGTATGTGCTTTTTGAAAAGTTATACCATGATTTATTGAATCAAGTAGCAGATTCTAAACAAATCGTTGTAATGGGTGACTCTGCGGGCGGTCAAATTGCTTTATCATTTGCTCAATTGTTAAAAGAAAAACATATTGTGCAACCAGGACATATTGTATTAATTTCACCAGTTTTAGATGCAACGATGCAGCATCCTGAAATTCCTGACTACTTAAAGAAAGACCCAATGGTAGGTGTGGATGGCAGTGTGTTCTTAGCTGAACAATGGGCAGGGGACACACCTTTAGATAACTACAAAGTATCACCAATTAATGGTGACTTAGATGGTTTAGGTCGTATTACATTAACTGTTGGCACAAAAGAAGTACTGTACCCAGATGCTTTGAACTTATCGCAATTGTTGAGTGCAAAAGGTATCGAACATGACTTTATACCTGGATATTACCAATTCCATATTTATCCAGTATTTCCGATACCAGAGCGCCGACGCTTTTTATACCAAGTGAAAAATATTATTAATTAAAATAAAAAACTCTGATATCACCTATAAGGTAACTACGTTGTTAAAAATAGTTACTTGCTAAAGTGATTATCAGAGTTTTCTTATTCATCTAATGCTTCAGGTTGTCTTTTAAGTGATAGTAATAAAATTAAAATCATAATAAGAATGATGCCTACGATTTGAAATGGTTTGAATGCCACATGTAACCATAGACTGCTTGCAATAACGGCTACGACAGGTTCAACAGTTCCGAATAATGTTGTTTCTTTCGCTGATATGTATTGTAAACTGTCGATAAAGAAATAAAATGCGAGTGCGGTACCACCGATAATACCAAAGATTAAAAATAATATAATTGATATGTCCCATTTAGTGATATCAATGTGCCAAATTGGATGGCGTAAATTCATCGCAACACCAGAAATAAGCATTGCCCACCCGACAATTAGAATCGAACCGAAGCGGTTAAGTAGGTCTGAAGGATAAATTGTGTAAAAAGCGAGTGCTACACCAGCTAAAATACCCCAGAATAAACTTGCAGGATTGACGACTAAATTAGAAAATGAACCATTCGTTAATAATAAAAATGTTCCTAATAGTGTCATGATAATAGCAAGCACATCAAATAATGTTAGTTTTGCAACGCCTCTTATGACAAACCAAATAATAATATAAACTGGCGCAATGTATTGTAGTAATGTTGCAATCGCAGCATTACCTGTATTAATAGATGCCATATAAGCATATTGTACAACTAACATGCCCAGTATACTGAAGATAAGTAATTTGCCTAACATACGTCGATCTTGGAATACGCTAAATATTGAACGTTTGGGTTGCATCATTTTGTACATAATAAGTAAGAAAACACCACTGACTACAAGTCGAGCAGTGACGTACCAATCGACATTAATATTCTTATATTTGAACAAGAAATCAGAAACAGTACCACCTAATCCCCATAAACAAGCACCGACAATGGCAAGTATAATTCCTTTTAAACGCAAAGCTGAATGATTATTCGCCAAGTATCTCACCCCTTTAAAACTTAACACCAACAACATAAAATATGTCGGTGTATGATAATGATTTAATTCATTATATCGACTTTTAAGAAAGAGTGAAATGAGAAAATAAAAAAATCATCTAAGATGTAGTGGTCTAGATGATAGATAAATGAATCGATATGGGAAATGAATGTTGAAACACAGAGGATAAACTATTTAAATGAGATTTCAGGAAGACTCAAATGTTTTTGCGTAAGAGATCCATGATGAGAATGCTGACTATCTAACACGAAATGTGATACATCATGTCCAGTCATACTCGTATATAAAATAATGACTAAATAAGAAGTGAACGTTATAAAGATAAGTGCTAAATAGATAGAAATTGCAACTTTAACGGAATGACTCAATTGCACCTTTATCGCCTCCACTAAGTTATACTAAATATTTTCATCTTCAGTATAACCAGCCATTGTTAAGTTGATGTAAATTTAGCTTTAAAAAAAGTAAAGATTCAACCTATAGACTATCATCATTCCTATCAGAAAACTAAAAATAATATCCTACTTTAATTATCTTATTGCAAATATATGTGTAATAAGTTATTTTTGAATATAGTGTGTGGTTTTATAAACACAGCACAAAAACAAAAAATAAATAGTTCGAAAGATAAAGTGTATAAATATTAAAGATTTTTAGAAATATTACTCACTTTCAGATGTAAAAAAGTTATCAAAAAACTGTCGCACAACTGTTTGAAATATAGAGTAAAAAGTTAATTAGTAAATATTAATGACAACATAAGTAGTTTTTGAAACAATCCATTTTAAAAATCTTTCACAAATATGAAATATTTCACTTAAATATTTGATTTGATAACAGATAAAAGTTGAAAACGTTTTCTTAAGGGTGTACGATGTTTATGGTCTGAAAATAAAATAAACATAGAGAGAGGTTTTTGGGAAATGGATATTCTGTTAGGTGTAGGCACATTAGTCTTGGTTTTAGTGATCATGACGCTATTTTTAAAGTATGCACCGTACGGTAAACAAGGACTACAAGCATTATCCGGTGCAGCTTGTGCGACATTTCTACCACAAGCATTCTTAAGTTACGCTATTGGTGGCGTATTTGATATTAAATTTCTACAAGATATTGGGGATTTAGCAGGAAGTTTAAGCGGTATCGCAGTAGGTATTCTAACGTGCTTAAACTTAGGCGTTGCACCAGTATTTGCGGTTATTGTTGGTTTAGTATTACATGACTTTAAATTATTACCAGCATTCATCGCAGCTTATGGCGTAGCTTTTTTAATTAAATGGATTGAAAAGAAAGTTCCAGAAGGCTTGGACTTAATTGTGGTGATCTTATTTGCACCAGCAATTGCTTTCGGACTTGCATCAATCATTACACCTGGTGTGCTAGCAACATTAAAACAAATAGGTAGTGCTGTCACTGCGGTAGGTGATAACAATCCATATGCATTAGCGGTCATTTTAGGACTAGTGATTCCTGTTACAGGTATGACACCGCTAAGTTCAATGGTATTAACAAGTTTATTAGGACTGACAGGTGTTCCTATGGCTATTGGAGCACTAACATGTACAGGTAGCTCATTTGTTAACCTTATTTTATTCCGAAAATTAAACATTGGTGGACCGTCAAAAGCATTTGCAGTTTGTATTGAGCCATTGACGCAAATTGATTTAATAGCGCAATATCCAGTACAACTATATGGTACAAATGCACTGATTGGGGTCGTCAACGCATGTATCGTGACATTTAGCGGACTAGTAATAGGTGTCAAAGGTATGGCAACACCAATTGCAGGCGCCATCGTATTGTTTGGCTTTAATAATGCAGTGACATCAATTGTAACAATCGCAACAGTGATTATTGTCAGCATTGTCTTAGCCTATATTATTGGAACACTAATTAATAAGTTTAATTTAATGAATATCAACTTTAAAATGCCGAGCAAAAAGAATCATATTAAGGAGAGTGTTTAATTATGGCAAAGAGCTATGATTATCAAAGTGCTTTCGATATTATCGGACCAGTTATGATGGGCCCTTCAAGTTCTCATACGGCTGGTGCAGTAAAGATTGGGAATTCAGCACGCGCAATATTGGGAGATATTCCTAAAAATATTGAAATACATTATTATGAATCATTTGCTCAAACACACCAAGGACATGGTACAGATGTCGCTATTGTGGGTGGAGCAATGGGATATTCAACATTTGATAACCGAATTAAATCTTCATTAGAAATTGCAGCTGATGATGGTATTAAAATAGATATCATCGAAGAAGAAGGCGATAGTATTGGTCAACATCCAAACTGTGCTTATATCAAATCATCTCGTAATGATGGTCGCTACATTGAAATTATCGGTATTTCAATCGGTGGTGGTACAATTAAAATTAAAGGTATTCATATAAATGGACTAGAAGTAGATTTAAATCATGGATTACCAATTTTAGTTGTTGACGGAAATATGACTAAAGCACAAGTAAATCATTTCATCAATGATATCAACGATATGAAATTAGACTGTAAAGATGAATTTATTAAGATAGATGAAGATAAATGCTTGGTTGTAATACCATTAAATAAAGCAATCTCAGAATCAACATTAAATACAATTAAAGAGAAATACAGTGACGTAAACGTTTCCTATATAAATTAGAGGGGGAATAAACATGTTTGATTCAATTAGAGAGACTATAGATTATGCCGTAGAAAATAATATGTCATTTGCGGATATCATGGTTAAAGAAGAAATGGAATTAAGCGGTAAATCACGTGATGAAGTGCGAGCGCAAATGAAACAAAATTTAGATGTCATGCGAGACGCAGTAATCAAAGGGACGACAGGTGATGGGGTTGAAAGTGTAACGGGCTACACTGGTCATGATGCTGCTAAACTACGTGATTATAATGAAACACATCATGCTTTGTCTGGATATGAAATGATTGACGCAGTCAAAGGTGCCATTGCAACAAATGAAGTCAATGCTGCGATGGGTATTATTTGTGCAACGCCAACAGCTGGTTCCTCGGGTACCATTCCCGGTGCACTTTTTAAATTAGAAAAAACACATGATTTAACAGAAGAGCAAATGATTGATTTCTTATTCACTTCAGCATTGTTTGGGCGTGTCGTAGCAAACAATGCAAGTGTAGCTGGTGCAACAGGTGGCTGCCAAGCTGAAGTTGGTTCAGCATCTGCAATGGCCGCAGCTGCAGCAGTAGCTATATTCGGAGGATCACCAGAAGCATCCGGGCACGCTATGGCATTAGCGATAAGTAATTTATTAGGTTTAGTTTGTGATCCAGTAGCCGGACTTGTTGAAATTCCTTGTGTTATGAGAAATGCAATTGGTTCGGGTAACGCTTTAATTTCAGCAGATTTAGCATTAGCAGGTATTGAAAGTAGAATCCCTGTTGATGAAGTTATTGAAGCAATGGATAAGGTTGGTCGTAACCTTCCTGCATCATTACGTGAAACTGGATTGGGTGGACTAGCAGGCACACCAACTGGCGAAGCAATTAAACGTAAAATCTTTGGCACAGCTGAAGATATGGTTAAAAATAATTAATGAGATAACAATAAAATATTGATAAAAAAGAAGCATCTGTCTGGATCATTAGTACCAGATAGATGCTTCTTAATTATCTCTGAAGAAGTTGAAAGATTTATGGAAAATGCATACTAATCAAAATAGTGATTGCAAAAGCGCCCCCGTATATCTAAAATAACTTAAAAGGAGTGATGATATGCTAAGACTATCAATCATCTTTATAGCATTCATCATTAACACAACGATTACATATGGATATACGACTGAGGGAACGTGGGTCAATCTATTATTTAAATCTTTATCGCTCAGCATGATTATCGTTTTCATGTTCTACTATATTCGTTTTGTTATTGAGAAAAAGCGTTAAATCAAAGCTATGGGGATAGTATTTGAAAAGAATAAATAAAAGGGACAATGTAAATCAATGTAATATGCTCTACAAAGTTATATTGGCAGTAGTTGACTGAACGAAAATGCGCTTGTAACAAGCTTTTTGGGCCCCAACACAGAAGCTGACGAAAAGTCAGCTTACAATAATGTGCGAGTTGGGGTGGGACGACGATAAAGAAATACTTTTTCTATAGAAATTAGTATTTCTTATGCATGAGTTTTACTCATGTATTCCTATTTTTAAGTACACATTAGCTGTGGCTAATGTGTAAGAACCACTACATAATAAATCATTAGTGGCTCTTTATCATTTCTGTCCCACTCCCCTGAGAAGTTTAAAATTTTATATGTTGGCTTGTTATGTTAAGGGAATTAACATGGTTGTCTTGTTTATATTATGTGATTCAAACATTACTAGTCTTGTAAATCTAATTCGTAAAATGCTAAATCTAACCATCTATTAAATTTAAAACCTACATTGGTCAGTGTGCCGGCATGCTTAAAAGCAAACTTTTGATGCAACTGAATACTCGCTTTGTTGGAAGCATCAATGCCTGCAACTAGCGCACGATAACCTTTAGCTTTTGCTTCCACAATTAAATGGTGTAGTAATTGACTAGCAATACCTTTTCCTCTAGCTGAAGCATCGACATAAATAGAATGTTCGATTGTATATAGGTATGCTGGCCAAGGTCTAAATGAACCGAACGTCGCAAACCCTAAGACACTTCCATTTTCCTCAAATACAAAGATAGGCTCATGCTTACGTTGTTTCGTTTCAAACCATGCGACACGTTCGTCTATGGTTTGTGGTTCATAAGTATAAACAGCTGTAGTATTGATAATGGCATCATTGTATATCGCTAATATAGCGTTTAAATCCTCTTTTTTAGCGTATCTAATCATATCAATTCCCCCTTAGTAATTATTAAAAGCGTTTCGTTATTTGAATGCAAATATGTGTAATGAAATCTAACGTAAAAGTATACATGTAAATTTTATAGTATAAAATGAATTGCTATGAGTCATTTTGAAATTAATGGTATACTATATGAAATGTTAACAGGCATTGTGAAATGTATAAAAGGAGCCTTAACGTATGAAAAAATGGACAAATCGATTAATGACAATCGCTGGTGTGGTACTTATCCTAGTGGCAGCATATTTGTTTGCTAAACCACATATCGATAATTATCTTCACGATAAAGATAAAGATGAAAAGATTGAACAATATGATAAAAATGTAAAAGAACAGGCGAGTAAAGATAAAAAGCAGCAAGCTAAACCTCAAATTCCGAAAGATAAATCGAAAGTGGCAGGCTATATTGAAATTCCAGATGCTGATATTAAAGAACCAGTATATCCAGGATCAGCAACACCTGAACAATTAAATAGAGGTGTAAGCTTTGCAGAAGAAAATGAATCACTAGATGATCAAAATATTTCAATTGCAGGACACACTTTCATTGACCGTCCGAACTATCAATTTACAAATCTTAAAGCAGCCAAAAAAGGTAGTATGGTGTACTTTAAAGTTGGTAATGAAACACGTAAGTATAAAATGACAAGTATAAGAGATGTTAAGCCTACAGATGTAGGAGTTCTAGATGAACAAAAAGGTAAAGATAAACAATTAACATTAATTACTTGTGATGATTACAATGAAAAGACAGGCGTTTGGGAAAAACGTAAAATCTTTGTAGCTACAGAAGTCAAATAATCTATTACGCTAATGGATGAATATATTGAGTGGAAAACAGTCTTGATTGCGAGACTGTTTTTTGTTTGGTATGAGGTAGCAATGACGACGTGTCATTGGTGGAGATTGTAAAAATACATAATAAAAAGAAGCGGCAATGTATACCGCTCCTTTTTTATACTACATACCGATTTTCAACCATCTCTTTCTACTTAGTAATAAGACAATAGTATTAACTATAAATAGAAGAACGAAGAATGATACTATATTTATAATTTCAGTAGGACACATAAATGTTGACTCGTTATTCAATATTTTTTCTACGGCACGATACATCGTATTGCTCGCCTCAAATGGAGCAACGATACCAAATATATTTTTATTAATGGCAACTAAGATGACTGAACCAATCCAATATACAATGCTGATACCTAAGCTGATTAAAATGTTAGGTGAAACCATACTAATCGTTCCAACAACTAAGATATATTGTAAGATAACGAGTGAAAATAAGATTATTAATAGTAAGTAATGTGAGAAATCCGAATATATAATTGAAATAATAGTGATACTTAGAATTATGAACACTAAACATTCAAAAAATAACACTGCTACCTTTTTATAGAAGAAGGTAAAGATATTATCGCCAATCAATTTATAAAACAGGATATTTTTATTCGAATACTCTTTATTAATAAAATATGCAATAACAAATGAAAATAGTAAGAACCCTAATTGCGTTGCAACAGTATATGAACTGAAGAAAAACTGGCTATAGCTTAAACTTTTAACTTTGTCTATACCTATTGGTAAAAAATACCCAAGTAAGAAAAGGAATGTGAATAGCACAACAAGCGTGTAAATAATTTTATTGGAAATACTTTTTTTAAATTCTAATTTCAAAGTGGACACCTCAATTATAAATTAATGTAATCATTTATGACTTCTTCTTTTGATTGGTACTCTTCTATTTGAAGGTCTTTAAAAATAAAGTATTTACCCGGCAAAGCACTTAAATCGGATAAATTATGTGTAATATTGATAATAGTTTTAGTTTGATGGCTTTGAATAAAATCATTTAAAAATTCATAAATTTCATTAACTGTTTTCTTGTCTAAAGCGTTTGTAACTTCATCTAATATGATTAAATCATGATCTTCCAATAAGAAACTTAATAATTTAAGCTTTTGTTTTTGACCATCACTCAAGTTTTTTAGTAGTACGTTAGACGGTATTGCTTCGATGTTTAGTATGTTATAAATCTTATCGAATGTTTGTCGATTGTTTTCAAATTTTGATTTTAACAATGATAATAAAAAATCTTTTGTTATATCATTAGGAATATTTGATGAACTTGATATTAAGGTTACATTTTGAGAAATGGACTTAGGGATATTTCCACTATGATTTAGTAAGAAATCTTTAGCTAATAAAGATTTTCCTACACCATTTTTACCAACAATGTGATTGATCTGACCAAGATAGAAATTTAAATCACAATTGTCAACTAGTTGTTTGTTTTTAACTTTTAAAGAATAGTTATTTAGTTTCATGTATACAACTCCTATGTATAAAGGGATTTATTACACCGATATTTAATTGTATTTTTAAAAATTCTTTCACATTATGTATAGATGTTATAAATTAGTATATCACACTATATTTTGTCTAAATGATAAATATATCGTTATATTTTTACAATATTCTGAAATTTATGTTCACCTCTGAATGCTATATCCAGTGTAATGTGTTTTGCATATATGAAAGCAATTTCAAAATGTGAATATAGGTTCATTGTGGTATGACAAACTTCATTGCTTGTCATGAGATGGATATAATGAAGACGACTAAAAGAGCAATGAGGAGGATAATCATGGTTAAGGCTATTGCGGTAGATATGGACGGGACGTTTTTAGATTCAAAAAAGACATATGATAAACTTAGATTTGAAGCGATTTTTACTGAACTTAGAAATAGAGATATTACATTTATTGCTGCGAGTGGCAATCAATATGCGAAGTTGAAGTCTATTTTCGGGGATAGAGATATGTATTTTATTTCTGAAAATGGTGCAGTTATTTATAATGGCAATGAGTTATATAATTATAAAAGCTTTAATCGTCAGGTGTTTCAACAGGTTGTCGATTACTTAAATATGAAGCAAAGTATTGATCAACTCGTCATCTGTGGTTTGAAAAGCGCGTATATTTTAAAACATACTTCTGAAGCGTTTAAAGAAGATACGAGATTTTATTATCATCAGTTAAAAGAAATTGACAGTCTACAGCAATTACCTGAGGATGATTATGTCAAAATAGCATTTAATATTAATCGTGAGACGCATCCGAATGTTGACGAAGAAGTAGCAACGCAATTCAGCAATGATATTAAACTTGTCTCAAGTGGGCACGATAGCATTGATATTATTATGCCAAACATGACTAAAGGGCAGGCATTAAAACGATTGTTAGATAAATGGGAAATGTCTCCTTCAGAGCTCATGGCCTTCGGAGATGCGAATAATGATAAAGATATGTTAGCGTTCGCTAAGCATAGTTATGTGATGGAAAATAGTCATGATGAAGAATTGTTCAATATTGCCTCTGCTGTCGCTCCAAGTAATGATAAGCAGGGTGTATTAACGATTATCGAACAAGAAGTGTTGAAAAAGTAGGTAGTATATCATCAATGAAGCAGCTATCATGATACTAAATACATGTTAAATGAAAACTTTGAATACGAATCATCAAATATTAATATATCTCAAACAGGTTAGGCAATAATGCCATAGTAAAATAAGCGCACTAAAATCATTTGAATAGATGATAAAATAAAGCGGATTTTAATCAAATCGATTTTGATACAGATATACAAAATAAAAAGCAAAGGCACATGGCGCGCCTTTGCTTTTAAATATATATATTAATTTAAACGTGTTTCACATGTACCAGTGTTAATGACAGATAATGCTGCGTTTAAACCACCTTCAACAAGGTTTTGTACTGCTTCATCAGAGAAGAAAGCAATATGTGGTGTTACTAAAATTCTTTCATGTTCGATTAACTCTAATAATGTTTTATCGTCAATGTCTTTATTAGTCCAGTCATTTGTGAAGTATGCTGCTTCATTTTCATAAGTATCAATCGCAGCACCTAACAAAGTACCATCGTTCACTGCAGCGATTAAATCAGGTGTATTGATGACTGCACCACGTGCTGCGTTAACTAAGATTGCACCTTTTTTCACATGATCAAACATTGCTTTATCGAATAAATGATAGCTTTCTTTGTTCGCTGGAACATGTAAAGAAATAATATCGGCATCTTTAATAGCTTCTTTAACACTATCTTTATAAGTTAAAAAGTCTAAATCTTTATTAGGATAGGCGTCATAAGCTGTAATTGTAGCACCAAATCCTGCATATATTTTAGCTGTAGCAGCACCGATACGACCCGTACCAATAATTGCAACAGTCATATTTTTAACTGGTTTAGACATGATTTCTGCTTGCCAAGTAAAATCATGTGCTTGTACACGGCGTTCAATATCTGGGAAGCGACGCACTAATTGTAGGGCGATAGAAACAGAATACTCTGCAATTGTTTCAGGTGAATAACTAGGAACGTTAGATATCACAATATTGTGTTTTTTAGCTAAATCTAAATCATACATATCAAATCCAGCAGTACGTTGTGCAATTTGTTTAATACCGTAAGATTCTAATTTAGGATAAACGTCATTTTCTAACTTACCAAATTGCATTGTAGTTACGCCATCGTAATCTTTTAATTGATCGACTGTAGCACTTGATAATAGCTCTTTAGAAGTAGTTACTTCGACATTATTCTTTTTCCCCCAATTTAATGCCATCTCTTTCTCATAATCACGCGTACCAAAGAACATAATTTTTGTCATTATTAAAAACCTCGCTTTTAAAAGATTGAAAAGTAAATGAGTGAAATTAAAGATTATGCACATTAAAATCACGCCACAATTTAATTGTGAAAAATATCACAAATATATTATAACACTAAATTTCCCAAAATTCAAAAGTGTGTTTTATTGCAGAAAACTTATAACATGTGCACAAGTTATAGTGAATTGCAAACGGATTACTTTAGTCTTTTTAAAACATGAAGTATAATTTGTATAGCAATAAATATAAAAATGGGAGGCTATGTTCAATGAGCAATATGAATCAAACAATTATGGATGCATTTCATTTCAGACATGCGACTAAGCAATTCGATCCACAAAAGAAAGTTTCGAAAGAAGATTTTGAAACAATATTAGAGTCAGGTAGATTGTCTCCAAGTTCTCTTGGGTTAGAACCTTGGAAGTTTGTCGTGATTCAAGATCAAGCGTTACGTGATGAATTAAAAGCGCACAGTTGGGGCGCAGCAAAACAATTAGATACAGCGAGCCATTTTGTGCTAATTTTTGCGCGTAAAAATGTAACGTCAAGATCACCGTATGTACAACATATGTTAAGAGATATTAAAAAATATGAGGCACAAACGATTCCAGCTGTTGAACAAAAATTCGATGCATTCCAAGCAGATTTCCATATTTCTGATAATGATCAAGCCTTGTATGACTGGTCAAGTAAACAAACGTATATTGCATTAGGCAATATGATGACGACAGCCGCATTGTTAGGTATTGATTCATGTCCGATGGAAGGTTTTAGTCTGGATACAGTGACAGACATTTTAGCAAATAAAGGTATTTTAGATACTGAGCAATTTGGTTTATCAGTGATGGTTGCATTTGGCTACAGACAACAAGATCCACCGAAAAATAAAACACGCCAAGCATATGAAGATGTTATTGAATGGGTTGGACCAAAAGAATAAATAGAATACAGTATGTCTAAATATATAAAATTAAAAAGTTAGCAATAAAAAAAGCCTGCGATTACATAAATGAATCGCAGGCTTTTGCGTGAAAAAATTGTATTAATAAAGTATGGATGATTATTTTTCTGGAACAAGGTCAGTATTTGAATGAACTGTGATGTCAAACCCTTCTGGTGCCGTAAATGTATGTGTTGAGGCGTCGGGTTGATAAATATCAACATGTGTTAATCCATAACTTTGTGCATTGTTTTGTCTTGCTTGATTGGATTGCCAAGTATTAGCAGCAATATGATGGTGATAATGATTCGTTGACATAAATAGCGCACGTGGAAAATCAGACACATGTTGGAATCCTAATTGTTCAATGTAACATTGATATGCTGCGTCTAAATCATGTGTTTTTAAATGTAAGTGTCCAATCATGCCTTTTGCTGGCATTCCTTGCCAACCTTCATCAGTACGATGTGTTAATAAGGTTTGGCTATCAACTTCTAAAGTATCCATTTTAACTTTGCCATTTTGCCATTCCCATGAAGATGAAGGTCTATCGCGATAGACTTCAATACCATTACCTTCGGGGTCGTTGAAATATAAAGCTTCACTTACTAAATGATCACCAGCGCCAATGCCCATATTTTTTTGTGCCACGAAATATAAGAAGTTAGCTAGATCCTCAGTAGTTGGTAATAAAAATGCTATATGAAAAAGTCCTGCTTCACGTGGGGAAGTCTGACGGCCGTCTTCTAATAAATGTAACGTTAGAGTATGGCCACCAGTCCCAACAGATAATACGGTTGTGTTATCGTCAGAACTTTTAACGGATAGTCCTAAAATGCTTTTGTAAAATGTTGTCATTAAGTCTAAGTCTCTTACGTTCAGTTCAATGTTTGTCACTTGTGTTGCTGTTTTATCGTGAAATGCCATTATGCATCGCCTCGTTTTCTATTTTTCTATAAGTTAGTATAAAAAGTATACCAGAAAAGAAAATGAATTGATAGCATAAAGTTTGAAATGCAAAATAACTAGTCGTTTTGCAATTTTATATTGATGCGAACAAAAAAGCGATGGTACAGTTGCACCATCGCAAAATTTATTTAACCAAGATATACATCTTGATATGAATCTTCTTTTTCTAACATATGTTTGGCAAATGAACATGAGGCAATAATTTTTAAATTATTTTCTCGAGCGTGTTCAACAACTGCTTTAACTAGTTTTTTGCCAACACCTTGACCACCGAGTTCATCAGATACGCCTGTATGATCAATGTTAATTTCATTATTATCCACAAAACGGTATGTGATTTCAGCTAAAGCATGATTTTCATCATCACCTATATAGAATTTGTTCTCGCCTTGTTTAATTTCAAGGTTACTCATACATATCAACTCCTATCATGATTGATTATAGTATTTCCCTATTCTATTTTAACTTAAACGAAGTAAAAGGTGCATGACAGTCATGTGACGACATTGCCACATTTATGTAGTCGTTTTTATTAAGCGCAATTTGAAATAAAGATGAAAACACGTATCTTGACATTAAATCTATTCAGCTATATAATTTATCTCGAAATCGAAATAAAATAAAAGTTGGTGATGATATGGATCGAACGAAACAATCGCTCAATGTCTTTGTCGGAATGAATAGAGCATTAGACACATTAGAGCAAATTACAAAAGAAGACGTAAAGCGTTATGGATTAAATATTACTGAATTTGCAGTGCTTGAGTTGCTTTATAACAAAGGTCCACAACCAATTCAACGTATTAGAGACCGCGTATTAATTGCAAGTAGCAGCATTTCATATGTTGTAAGTCAATTAGAGGACAAAGATTGGATTACACGTGAAAAGGATAAAGATGATAAACGTGTATATATGGCTTGTTTAACTGAAAAAGGTCAAAGTCAAATGGCAGATATTTTCCCTAAGCATGCTGAGACATTAACAAAAGCGTTTGATGTGTTAACAAAGGATGAATTAACAATCTTACAACAAGCGTTTAAGAAACTAAGTGCACAATCTACAGAAGTGTAAAGCGTGCACTAAAAATTTACATTAAAATATCTCGATTTCGAGATAAATACATTAAAAAGACAAAGAGGGTATATAAAATGGCAAATAATCATGAACTATTAGGTATTCACCATGTTACAGCAATGACAGATGATGCAGAACGTAATTATAAATTTTTTACAGAAGTACTAGGCATGCGTTTAGTTAAAAAGACAGTCAATCAAGATGATATTTATACGTATCATACTTTTTTGCAGATGACGTAGGTTCGGCAGGTACAGACATGACGTTCTTTGATTTTCCAAATATTACAAAAGGGCAGGCAGGTACAAATTCCATTACAAGACCGTCTTTTAGAGTGCCTAACGATGACGCATTAATGTATTATGAACAGCGCTTTGATGAGTTTGGTGTTAAACACGAAGGTATTCAAGAATTATTTGGTAAAAAAGTGTTGCCATTTGAAGAAGTCGATGGCCAAGTGTATCAATTAATTTCAGATGAGTTAAATGAAGGGGTAGCACCTGGTGTACCTTGGAAGAATGGACCGGTTCCAGTAGATAAAGCGATTTATGGATTAGGACCCATTGAAATTAAAGTAAGTTATTTTGACGACTTTAAAAATATTTTAGAGACTGTTTACGGTATGACAACTATTGCGCATGAAGATAATGTCGCATTACTTGAAGTTGGCGAAGGCGGCAATGGTGGCCAGGTAATCTTAATAAAAGGTGATAAAGGGCCAGCAGCACGTCAAGGTTATGGTGAGGTACATCATGTGTCATTTCGTGTGAAAGATCATGATGCAATAGAAGCGTGGGCAACGAAATATAAAGAGGTAGGTATTAACAACTCAGGCATCGTTAATCGTTTCTATTTTGAAGCATTATATGCACGTGTGGGGCATATTTTAATAGAAATTTCAACAGATGGACCAGGATTTATGGAAGATGAACCGTATGAAACATTAGGTGAAGGTTTATCATTGCCACCATTTTTAGAAAATAAAAGAGAATATATTGAATCGGAAGTTAGACCTTTTAATACGAAGCGTCAACATGGTTAATTGGAATGAGGAGGATTTGTGATGAAACATATTTTTAGAGAAGGACAAAATGGTGCGCCAACACTAATATTATTGCATGGTACAGGTGGTGATGAGTTCGATTTATTACCGTTAGGCGAAGCATTGAATGAAAATTATCACTTGTTAAGTATTAGAGGACAAGTTTCAGAAAATGGGATGAACCGTTATTTCAAACGTCTTGGTGAAGGTGTTTATGATGAAGAAGATTTGGCATTTCGTGGACAAGAATTGTTAACGTTCATTAAAGAAGCTGCTGAACGTTATGAATTTGATATTGAAAAGGCTGTGCTTGTTGGATTTTCAAATGGATCAAATATAGCGATTAACTTAATGTTGCGTTCAGAAGCACCATTTAAAAAAGCATTGTTATATGCACCGTTATACCCAGTTGAAGTAACGTCAACAAAGAATTTATCAGATGTCAGTGTGTTGCTTTCTATGGGGAAACATGATCCAATTGTGCCATTAGCTGCAAGTGAACAAGTCATTAACTTGTTTAAGACACGTGGGGCACAAGTCGAAGAAGTTTGGGTGAATGGTCATGAAATTACAGAAACTGGATTAACGGCTGGTCAACAAATACTTGGGAAATAACAGTTCTATTAAGAAGCGGACAGATGGAAAAGATTTTTACTTTTCATCTGCCCGCTTTTTTGATTTTGAAGTGCTGTACTAAATTTTACAATAGTATAGATATTTTAATCGATATGAGATTTGCCGGTAATACGCTTAATTAAACCTTTATAGAGTACAGGTATGAGTAAGATGAAACCGAACAATCCCATAATAGGGAATACTTTTCCAATTAATGAAATGAAACCGATAAATGTACTAATATAAGTGATGACAGCCATTGTAATAATAATGATGAAGTAACGTCTGCTGAATGGAACGCTGAAACGTGACGCAAATGCATACATTAATCCAACAACAGTATTGTAGATGACAAGTATCATAATGACAGACATAATAATACCAATTGACGGAGACATTTGTGTCGCTAATTTTAATGTAGGTAGATCTACGTGTTTAATTTTATCGAATTGAGAAATTAAACCTAGATTAATCATCATGAGTAAAAATGTAATGATTAAACCGCCAATCAAGCCCCCGTATAACGTTGAGTCACGATATTTAACTTTACTACCCATCACTGATAAGAAGCTGAAGGCAGCAGCAATTTGCAAGCTTGCATAGTTAATCGCATCAAACCACCATCCAGGTGATAATGATTTCTGCTTATGAATCTGAGCATCATTATTAGCGGCAGTAAAATCAAGATGACTTGTTGTGAAATAGTAGACCGCAATCATAATGACAATCGCAATTAAAAATGGGGTAACACCGCCAAGCACAGCAATTAAACGATCGAATTTTAGAAACAGTGTTGCTAAAATAAAGGCGACTAATATGAGTGCGCTCAGCCAATACGGTAAGTTGAAACTTTGATGAATGGTTGACGCACCACCTGCAGTCATAATAATAGCTAAAGACAACATAAACATTGTTAAAATAATATCAAAACCTCTTGCAATAGAGGGGTATAAGAAATAGTTAATTGAATCAGAATGATTTCTGGACTTTAGATGATGACCTGTATGCATGACAACCATTCCACCTAAAGTAATCAATAGTCCTGTTACAATAATGCCTGAAATGCTATATGCGCCATGACTTGTGAAAAACTGGAAAATTTCTTGACCAGTAGCAAAGCCGGCACCAACGACAACACCAACAAAGGCAAATGCCACAATAATGGACTCTTTTAAGATACGCATGATTTAAAAATGTCCCTTCGTAATTTTAAGTAATATAGAAAATGTAACATACATGTTAATGAAAAATATAGTACTAATATAGTATTTTGTTAAATTGGAGTAGAAGCGAGGGTGTCGGTCATTTCATTAATTTATTAGTTGATTTTGCATTTTTTTGCTGTAAAGTTGTTATAATACAGTTAACAGGAATTAGCATAGATACACCAATCCCCTCACTACTCGCAATAGTGAGGGGATTTTTTTCGGTGTAGCTAGGTCGCCTATTTATCATCGTGTTTGCGTAGCCAATGCGTAAACACAGTACCACTAAATAAGTGCACGATACATGCATCAAATGTCGTCTTTAGTCTAAGTAACGATCATGCATTAACATTTTCAAAATATCTATTTGAGCTTGAAGATCTTTACCAATATTGGTATCACGAATCTTCTTACGTTGTAATTCTTTATCTACGACGCGCTTTATAGAAAGTTCATCGATACCTTCGGAAAGTATTTTTTCTTTAGCGTTAAATTGTTGGTGTGCAACGAGTTGCATACCGAATGAATTATACAATAGTGTATAGCCTGCAATGCCAGTTGTTGACTGATAAGCTTTTGAAAAGCCACCATCAATGACAAGCATCTTTCCATCAGCCTTGATAGGATCTTCGCCATTGATTTCTTTCACTGGTGTGTGACCATTAATAATGCGTCCTTCATCTGGATTTAATCCGAAATCACTGAGCATTTTACGAACCATATTCACATCTTCACGAAGATGATAGTACGGATTCTTTTCTTCTTTATGAGAAGCTTTATCTGCAATAAAGTATCGCTCAAACGTAGTCATGGCACGTTTACCAAATAGTGACGAATATTTCCCAGTCCATAAATACCAAACTAAATCCGTCGATAAGTCATCAGTATTTTCTTTTTCATCAAATGATTTACGGACATGATACTCAAACACATCTAATAATTCTTGGCCGCTGTAAGTATGACCATCAATTTCAAATGATTCCATCTCACCATTTTCATCAACTGGAATACAACCATGAATGAGTAAATTGCCATTATATGGTAAGTAAAGAGAGCCTTTACGCATCAAGAAAGACATATGACGACGTAATTTTTCAGATTGTTGGAATGACAATAATAGTTTATTCATGACTTCTTCTTCTTCAGGTAGTAATTCTGCTGGATTATCACGATTGACAGTTTGGAAACATGTGTCTTTCAATGGGTATGTATTACCATAAACTGTAATTTCATTTGTATCATAATTAACCTTTTCAAGCACAAGACGTTCTTCCATTTCGAAATTTGGACGACGTTTAATAATTGGTATTTCTAACTTGAATTGAATCATCGCAATAGCTTGATGAATTTTAGTAATTTGACTTTCTTCACGTTGAGTTAAACGTTCGTGTTTGTCAGGTCTTTTTTTAGGCTTAAAAGCAGGATTATCTGCGTCATAGTATTTTTCAGCTAAAGTAAGCAGTGGTCTTAAATTAATGCCATAAGCGTCTTCGATAATATCTAAATTATCATAACGTGCACAAATTCGAAGTAAGTTTGCTAAGCATACTTTTGACCCAGCATAGGCTCCAACCCAAAGCACATCATGATTACCCCATTGAATATCTAGGGAATGATAATTAATCAGTGTATCCATAATTTTATCTGGTTGTGGTCCACGATCATAAATATCACCGACAACGTGTAAATGATCGACGACTAAGCGTTGTACGGAATAAGCGAGTCCAATAATTAAATCATCTGCCTGTTTAAGTTCAATTACTTGGTTAACAAGTGTTTCGTAATATGATTTTTTATTTTGATATTCATTACTTTTATACAGTAGTTCCTCAATAATATAAACGTATTGTTTTGGCAATGCTTTACGCAGTTTTGAACGCGTATATTTTGAAGAACAATATTTAATTAACTCAATTAAATGTTCGATTGTTGTGATATACCAGACATTAAGTTGACCGCAATTTTGGAAATCACTTTTAATCAATTTTAATTTGTCTTCTGGATAGTAGACAAGAGCAGTTAAGTCATTAAGCTCCTTAGTTGAAAGTCTCTCTTTGAAAATATCATTGATTTTCGCTCGCACGTTCCCAGAACCGTTGCGTAATACGTGTTGGAAAGCTTCATATTCACCATGTAAATCGCTGACGAAATGTTCCGTACCTTTAGGTAATTCTAAAATTGATTCTAAATTGATAATTTCAGTTGCAAGTTTTTCTGGAGTATCAAAATTTTGGGATAGTAAATCTAAATACTTCTTTTTTAATTCTTTTTCAGTAATTTGAGTCATTACGTGTCACTCCTGTAGTATATTTCAAACGTTAGTTTATAAAATAAATGCGCTTACAATGATTATCAAGAAAACGTTAACATTTTTCAATAAGTATGCTTGAATTGATAAAAATAGAGGGCAGGATTTTGGTATTAGGAGCCGTTGCAGTTTAGTTAAGTAAAAGTGGGGAAGTGATATATCTATTTTAAAAATGAGAGAAGAGATTTGTTATATTCACTAGTTTCCTAAAAAATTACGATATGTAAAATGTGGAATTGCCAAAATTTGGATAAAAAAATCCCCACACCATTATTTGGGTGAAGGGATTTGAAAATGATTTTGGAATACGATGGAATATGTGTGTATTTAGACATTTAATAACTTTAAGTTACTAAATATTTTTCTTCTTGAAAATAAATACTACAAGTATTAAGAAAATAGAAATATAAGCAATATTACCAATAAACAATTCATGAAGTTCTAATTTCGTCGACTTACTAAAACCTTTTTCAACTGTTTGAAGCATAATATTCATCATATTAATAGGATTCCACTTTAGCCAGTCTATTTTTTCTAAAAGTGCCGTTTGAATAACTGCTAAAATAGAACTTGCAAAATAAAAAACAATACCTACAGCAATGGCTACACCCGTTGAATTTGTTGCAGATGATAATAGCAACGTTAAGCTTAAAACTAACCAAACGCCAACAAATGTGCCTAAACTAACTAATAATAATTGATTCAATAAAGATAATTGATTACCGCTACTTTCAAATATATTTAAATCATTAAAGAATAAAGAACCAATAACAATTGAAGCAATAATTGTAATAATAAAATAAATTAAAGAAATAATAAATAATGTGATGATTTTGCTAACAATCATAGTTGTTCTTGAATATTCACGATAGAGTAAATTTTTAATCGTACCGTAATGAAATTCCATTGAAATGATTGTACTTGCTTGAATAATTAATAAAAATGCAAACCATGAAAAACCATTATAAGCAGATGTGAAAGATTCCTGTGGCGTAAAAATTTCATTGTATTTTGTAGCAATATAACCTTGAGCAACCATTAGTAGAATAAAGACAATAGGTGCGATAAAAGTTGATTTCTTTTTAAATAATTTGAAACATTCTTGTTTAATTAAAGTTCCCATTTTATGCTTGGTCCTCCCTTTCTATGATTTCTAGTAATACATTTTCTAAATCATTATCTTTAAATTGTTTAAGTTCTTCTTCCGATGTTTCTGTAACAATTTTACCTTTGTTAATAATAAGGATAGAGTTTGTGATTTTAACTAATTCACTTAAAATATGACTCGAAATTAAGAAAGTAACACCTTCTTGCGCTTTTTGGACAATCAATTCACGTACATCTCGCACAGCTTTTGGATCTAAGCCGTTCATTGGTTCATCTAAGATAATAAATTGAGGTTTATTTAAAAATGCTATAGCAATTCCTAATTTTTGTTTCATACCAAGAGAATACGTTTTAGCTTTTTTATGAATGTATTCATTCATATGAAGTTGTGAGACAATTTTATCGATATCTTGAGTGTTTTTTGATTCGTTCAATAACTTCAAGTTTTCATATCCAGACATAAAAGGATATATTCCTGGATTTTCAATCAATGCACCGATATTGTTTTTACTGTCCTTGCTGTTAATAACATTAAAATTCCCGCTTTGGAAACTAGAGTAACCTAATATAACTTTCATTAAAGTTGTTTTACCTGCACCATTCGCTCCAACGAGACCAACTATTTGCCCGCGTTTCAGCTTAAATGATACATCTTCGAGAATCGTTTTGTTGCCTATCTTCTTTGTTAAATGTTCTATTGTTAAAACATCCATATCACTATCTCCTTTGCTATTAAATAATCTGAATCTTAAGTTTTTATATATAAAATTAATTTTATCACATAGAAAGTGTTATAAAAATATGGATTTAAAAAACTTTAATAATATAAAACATAAATATGAATACGAGTATTTTTGTAGCATGCAAATGGCATTGCTACATTTATTAAAATTCGCAATTTGTTATGAGTAACTTTTTTGGATAGTAGGCACATTAAAGTGACGAAAACAATTTGTGTGGAGGACAGGGTAAATTCTGCTTATTTAAGATGATAGTTTGTATTATAGATGGATTTGTGAGATAAGTTTGCGGAATAAATGGTGCATAACTAAGTAAATATATGTTAATTACAACAATATTTGACAAAAATGGGAGTGACAACAATAATATAGTTAACCGGTTAACTAACGAAGAGGAGGAATAATAGTGGATATGAAGAGAGAAGTTATTTTAAAGTTACAACAATTTATTATAGAAAGAGAAAATGCCGATAAAAGAAGACAGTATAAAAAGGAAAATGAGGAACTAGATTTATCTCTAACACAATTTCATATCATAGAGTTGATTGATAATAATGATAAAGTGAATAATAAATTTTTGTCTGAAATGTTAAATGTATCAAAACCAGCAATTACTAAATCGATAAAAAAACTTTTAGCGAAAGGCTTAGTAGTTGAATCGCACAATGAATTTAACAAAAGAGAAGTTAATTATTCATTAACACAAGAAGGAAAAAAATTATCTTATATACATGATGAATTACATGAAAAAGCGGTAAAAAAATATGAAGAGGTACTTAAAGTCTTTGATAATGATGAAATGGCAGTTATTGTAGAGTTTTTAAATCGTAGTATAGAAGAATTAAAAAAAGAAGATGGTTTAAATGACTAATAGTAATATCAGATTATATATTCTAGGATTTTTAGCATTTTTTGCATCATTGATTCAAAACATATACACGCCTATTATTCCGAGACTATATGACGATTTTCAAGTACCACTATTTTGGATAAATGCGACAGTTGGCGGTTTTATATTTATCGTTGCAGTTATGCAAATTGTACTTGGTAGAAGTATAGATTCTCGTGATTCGAAAAAAGTACTTTTAACGGGATTGGGAATAGTAATCATATCTAGCTTTATTTGTGCAGTGACACATAACTTTATATTATTTGCTATATCAAGGTTATTTCAAGCAATTGGTTGCGGAATTATTCCTCTCGTGACTTTAACTTTATTAGCCAAACTAAGTACAGATAATGGTAGAGCTCAAGCTATGGCGAACTATCAAATATTTTTATCATGTGCGCCAGCTTTGGCACCAATCTTAGGGAGTACTTTAGGTGCAAGATGGGATTATATTGGTATTTTTAGTTTTTTGCTTGTTATATCTATCGTATTATTTCTGATTATCTTTTTTATTGATATTCCAAATGTTGAAAAAGGGATTGTGAAATTAACTGAAAAAATTGAAGAAAAATATTTGATCGATAAAGTGTTTATTACTTTAGTGACATTGGGATTTTTAATATTTTTGACGTACTTTTCAATATTAGTTTATTTACCGACATTATTAAATAATACCTATGATATAGGCGTTGGAATATCAGGAGTTTTGTTTTTACCTATTACTGTTAGTGTTATATTAGGAAGTTTATTTTATAAACGATTGTCAAAAAAATATAATGAAATAATGATACTTCGTGTTACTATAACTGGATTTGCTATATTTACGTTATTGTTTGGTTGGTTAAACGAATCAAATGTAATTATATTATCAGTAATTATATTTATATTAGGTACTTGTGTTGGTATTGTGCCAGCTTTGCTGTCTACTATAATTTCTAAAAGGTTTGAACATATAAAAGGGAAAGTGCTAGGTGTATTTAATTTTGTGAGATATATTGGAATGACTGTCGGTGCATTATTAATTGGTATCATTTCTCAGCCGTTGGTAGCCTTTTACTTCACAACTATAACTAGCATGTTAATAATAATATTTCTTTATATAAAGATAGGTGACTTTCAGCTAAAGTATGCCAAATAAACTTAAAAAAGCAGTGAATCATTTCAATAGATGGAATGATTTTACTGCTTTTTGTTTATAGAAATTTAAAATTCATGCCTTTATGCTAACAACAATATTATTTTACTCTCTTACGTTTGCCAATGTAACGTATAGCAAAGTAAATGACTGCGATAATGATGACAACATACATAATACGTGAATATGTATGAAGACCAGTCATCAACATACCAAAGCTATCGCTCAACGTGCGTCCTAGTAAAATTAATCCGAAATTCCAAATTGTTGTACCTATTAATGAAATAACGGTAAATGTCACAACATTCATGCGGTTTACACCAGCTGGAATGGTAATTAATACACGTAATACAGGTATGAAACGACAGATAAATACAGCCCATACGCCATACTTTTTAAACCAATCATTTGCTCGCTTTAAATCCTTACTTTTCAATTTAATCCACTTACCGTGTCGATCAATAAAGCGATATAGACGTTCTTCTGAAATCAAACGACAGATATAATATAAAATTAACAGCCCTATAAACGATGCGATGGTTGCAATAATAAATAAAGTTAAAATTGATAAATGTGATTTAACAGACATAAGACCAGCAAATGTCAGAATAATTTCCGATGGTACGATAGGTAAAACATTTTCTAATAAAATTAATATAAAAATGGCTGCATACCCAAAACGACTAATAAATTCAGTGATAATTTGTTCCATTATTAAAAATAAGCTCCTTTAATTTTCAGCAATTGCAGACAAATAGAAACTGGATAAATTCAAATGAATAATGAATGATGTCGTATGCGATGTTGAAACAAGCATTTGTCTTAAAATGTATTATAAGCAATAAATCAAAAAATTGCTTACTATAAGTACGAAAAGTCAACAAATGATCATCTAAATAACAGGCGCTGCACAATGAATGAGCAATGTAGTTTTATGCAATTTAAAATGAATGTCGAATATGTAAGAAAGCCTGCAATATACGTTTTAAAACACTAGGATTGCAGTATTTTTAATCAACAAATGATAGGCTACTATGTAACTAAAAGTTCCTTTATATCGTTTTAATAGCAAAAGTTAAGCGGAATTTAATAAAATTTTTATAGATTCTATTGTAAACGCTTTCCATGTCTGATAATATTATAAAAAATAACTTTGGTACAATTTTGTGACAAAGTAGGGGTAGACATGCCAGATGTCCGAAAATTTTAACGTTTCAGGGTAAGGTTTAAAAAATTAATTAGGGAAGTAGGAATAGTTATGAAGGAAAAACGAACTAACGTAAGGTGGATGTTCGCGCTTGCGTTCTTCTTTATTGGGGTTATTGCGTATATGGATAGAGCAAACATTTCATATATCGCTAAGCAAATGATGGATGATTTAGGGATGACAAAACCACAATTTGGTTTATTGGCATCATTCTTCTCTCTAGGTTATGCATTAATGCAAGTACCATCGGGGATGTTGGCTGAAAAATTCGGTCCACGTAAGATGATTACAATTGCATTAGTTTGGTGGAGTGCATTTACAATCTTAACGGGTATGATTAAGAACCACGGTTTAATTTATTTAGTGAGATTCTTATTTGGTGTAGGTGAGGCGCCAATGTACCCTTCTAATGCTGTGTTTAATTCATTTTGGTTCTCTAAAAATGAAAAAGGTAGAGCATCAAGTGCATTATTAGCAGGATCATATTTCGGACCTGTATTAGCACCAATAGTTACAATTGCTATTGTTAACGCATTTAACTGGCAAGCAGTATTTTACATTTTTGGTGCAGTAGGTATTTTAATGGCTGTATTATGGGCGATTATTGCCAAAGACTTACCTGAGCAACATAGAATGGTTAATGAAGCGGAGAAACGTTTCATTATGGAAAATCGTGATATCGTAGCTACTGAAAAGTCATCACCACCATGGAATGATTTCTTTAAACGTTTTAGCTTCTATGCAATTGCAATTCAATACTTTGTTGTACAATTTATCATTACATTATTCTTAATTTGGTTACCGACGTATTTAACAGAAGTATTCCACGTTAACTTTAAAGAAATGAGCATTAGTTCATTACCTTGGTTATTAATGTTCTTCTTAATCTTATCAGCAGGTGCAATTTCTGACCGTGTATTAGGATTAGGTCGTTCAAAATTCGTAGCTAGAGGTGTAATTGCAATTGCAGGATTTATTGTGTTTGCAGTTTCAATTATCTTTGCTGTACGCACAGGAAATTTATATGTAAGTATTTTCTGGTTATCACTAGGTCTTGGTGGTATCGGTATTTCAATGGGTATGAGTTGGGCTGCAGCAACTGACTTAGGACGTAACTTCTCTGGTACAGTATCAGGGTGGATGAACTTATGGGGTAATATAGGTGCATTAATCAGTCCGCTATTAGCAGGTCTATTCGTAGAACATTTGGGTTGGACAATGACATTCCAATTGTTAATCGTTCCAGCAGTAATCGCTGTGATTATGTGGTTCTATGTGAAACCAGATCAACCTTTAATTGTTAGTGATGATAAAGCAATAGAAAAATAATTTAAACAAGCAATAAGCTTTCACATAGTTGGGGCTTATTGCTTTTTTTACGTTGAAATTGAAACTTTTTAAAACGGATATGGTTTAAGATGAAAGGGAAGTTATTAAAATGATATATGTAAAGAAATAAAGTTTTAAAACATTAGTCAGGCAACGCTTGTAAAAGTACATATAAATTTTAGGAGGTTATACATATGAAGGAAAACTTAGAGAAATATATTAGAAGTTTGCCTCTTATAGGTCTGATTATAAGTATTTTTTTAATTATTTTATACTTCTTAATTTATCGAGTAGAAGGAAATTTTTGTGTAATCATTTTGTACTGCTTACTGCCATTATTTGTAAATACGTCACTATATATATTATACGTAATCATCTTTCGATATTTTAAGAAATGAACTGACATCGAATGTCATTTTAAATAACGAATATAGGAACTATTCAAGCTTATGAGGCAAATATGTTTTATAAACTTTCTTAAATTCACTATAGTTTGGATCATGAACCCTAGGAATAATATGAAGTAAATAAACCTTAAGTCTATGTGAATGTTTTTCTAACCCTAAATATCGTATTCACTAAAATAATTTCAACATGTCACAAATAAATCTTAACTAGCGCAAAGGTGGGCGACCAAAGGTTCAACGATGTTAAATAACATTAGAAAATAATTTTAATTGGACTTTAAAAGTTTTTGAATTTAGATAATTGAGTATAAGGTGTTATAATGACATATGTTGCGTAATTAAAATTTATAGCAACAAATTCATTTTAACTATGCTAATAAAAAGATTATGGAAATATTTTGACAAGGAAAGGAGAAGTCGAAATGACATCTTTTTGACATCACTCATAAAAATCAATCGACTTAACTTAGACTTTTATAAAGGTGTAAGACAGGGACTGTTAATGATTATTCCCGCAATAATCGGTTACTTATGTGGTAATTTCCAATTTGGATTATTAGTTGCAACCGGAACACTAGCCCATATTTATGTTTTTAAAGGTCCGTCGCGATCTAAGCTGCGAACTGTAATAATTTGTAATTTAGCGTTTGCAATATGTATGATGCTTGGTACGCTAACAGCCAAAACGCCACTCGTTTTTGGAATGACATTATTAATTGTTACGGTTATACCATTTTATATATTTACTGCCTTAAAAATAGCTGGACCGTCATCGACATTCTTCATTGTGACATTCAGTCTACCCATTAACTTACCTATAGCTCCCGAAGAAGCATTATATAGAGGCTTTGCGATTTTAGTAGGCGGTATACTTGCCACTATGATGGTGTTAATCACGATCGTATTTTCTAAAAACAAAGCTGAAGAACAAGCAATTCAAAATGATTTTAAACTCATATCTAAGTTGTTACACACTTATAATGATAAATCTGCATTTTTACAAGTAGCAAAAACAGCGGTGGATAATTTTAAAGCATCTGATAAATTATTAATCACTTCTACTTCAAGTAACGATAAATTAAGTAGACGTTTCCAAAAATTATTATTATTACACACATCTGCCCAAGGGATTTATTCTGAACTGTTAGAGTTGAACGCTAAACAAATTCGACCATTGCCAGATGAGTTAATTGAAATGATGGATCATATCATTGCACAACTAGATAATAGTGAGGAAAATGTAAGATATTGGCGAAAAGAAGTGACAGTAACAGAGGAATTTCAAAATTTATTCAACCATATATTGAAAATTGATGAAATGGTGCATGCAAATGAAGCGCGTATTGCGTATGAAGCAGACATGCGAAAACCTTTATATAGTAAACGCATTTATCAAAATTTAACATTAGACTCTATTGTTTTTAGAAATACATTGAGATATACAGCGATTATGATGATAGCGATATTTATTGCGTTAATGTTTGATTTTGAAAAAGCATACTGGATACCGTTATCTGCACATACAATATTACTAGGAACATCAACTATACATGCAATCGAGAGAGGTATGGCACGAGGTTTAGGTACTATTTTAGGTGTGTTAGTACTTTCAGTCATATTGTTGTTTTCAATACCAACACCTGTTGCAGTAATTTTAATGGGCATTGCAGCATTGTTTACTGAAGCATTGGTGGGAGCAAATTATGCGATTGCAGTAGTTTTTATTACAATACAAGTTATTTTAATGAATGGATTAGCATCACAGAATTTAACAATTAACATTGCGTTTCCAAGAGTTATTGACGTTGCAATGGGTATTGTGATTGCAATCATAGGTTTATTTGTCCTTGGACAACGTACCGCATCCGCATTGCTTCCTAATGTAATGGCTGAAGTTGTTCGTAAAGAAGCAACGCTCTTCCATTATTTGTTTTCTGAAAACCAATATAAAGATGATGTGTATCAGAAAAACACGGCTATGAACCTATCTGTGAAATTAAATAACATGACGCAAGTTTATAATGCAGCTAATGGTGAATTATTTAGTGATAAGACATTGATTCAAAATTATTATCCTAGCTTATTCGCATTAGAAGAAATTAGCTTTATGTTAAATAGAGCCATGGCTAATGAAGATAGACTTACAATAAATGAACAATTAATGGGCGAGTATTTAGCAACATTTGAAAACATCGCTAAGCATTTAGAATTAAATACAGAATTAGAAATAAAGATATTACCAGATTTACCACAGTATAATTATATTCAATCAGCAATGATGAATATTCAACACAATAGTTTTTGTGAGAGAGACAAGAACGTTTAAAATAAAATATTTATCAGGTCAGACTAACGTTTGTCTGAAGTTATTATGACGGGAGTCTAAAAAATTGTGTTTAATATGTTTCATTTTATAATTATGGTGGTATATAACATGAATTATAACATATTGGAGGTTAAGGAAATGCCCTTTACAATGAAAGGTTACCCCGAAAAATGGAAAGATTTTGAAGTAATTAAACGGCAAAAAGCGATAGAAATTGCGAATGCAATGTTAAAAGAAGGATATCTTGAAAAAGATGTTGTTCCTATTGCGGCGAAAAAAGCGAAAGATTGGTATCGAGCGTTATCGAAAGAAGAAATCAAAGCATTAGAAGAAGAGAACTTCGTACAATTCCATACAGCAACAATGGAAAAAACAGAGGTGGATAGTGAATATGCAACAACTGATAATGAAGAACATATTCAAGAACAATCAAATCAAGATAAATCGTACTTTGATAGCGAATCAATTGGCAACCAAAGTGGTGGCGTTCGACAAAGAGAACCGCTTATGGATGGTCCACATCCAAAAGTTGTGGAATCATTTAAAGACGTATAACATCTCTATCAATTAAACACTTGTACCTATATAACGGTAACAGGTGTTTTTTTGCGTTAAATCATTTTAAAATTACTTCCTATAATTGAAGGTTTTGATACATAATTCGAATTGTTTGAGTTTCTTTGTGCTGTTTCAGTATCAGCCCAAAGTTCGATAGTGTATTAGTATTATCTTAATAAAATGTTAGGTACAATAAAGATGATTATATATCGGAGGTTAGTATAAAAATGTATGTAGATCGAAAACCATCACTATATTTAGAGGATTTGCGACATGATTTTAAAAATAGTTTAAGTAAATTTGAAAATGGTGATGAAGCATTTGATACGTTATTAGGTTTCGTAGAGTTAGATCATATTTATTCGTCAGCACTAAAGGAAATAAGCACTAAACTGAGTATTTTAGACGATAATTTCAATCACATTTATAAACACAACCCTATACATCATATGGAGCGACGTGTGAAAGAAATGCGCAGTTTAATAGAAAAGCTTAATCGTAAAGGATTACAGATTAGCGCAGAAACTGCCAAAGAACATATACTGGATATTGCCGGAATTCGCGTAGTATGTAATTACTTAGATGATATTTATTTGATTGAAGAGATGTTGCTTAAACAAGAAGACGTACAATTGATAAAACGTAAAGATTATATTCAGCACCCTAAAGAAAATGGTTACCGCAGTTTACATATCGTTGTATCCATTCCAGTCTTTTTAGCAGAACGCGTTGAGGTATTGCCTGTTGAAATTCAAATTAGAACGATAGGTATGGATATGTGGGCAAGTTTAGAACATAAAATACGTTATAAAAACAATGCAGAGACGGAAAAGTATCGAGATTTACTGAAAGAATGTGCGACAGAGATTACTGAAGTTGAAGATAAATTACAACAAATTCATTCTGAAATAACAGAGTAGACGTTTAGTAGTAGTGTTGCTTAATTTGAGTGATTTTGTAAATCAACATGGTACGAAATCACAAAAATAAGACGCCTAGTATAATAAATTTCTTTAAAATGTAGAAAAAGTACTTGCTCGTGACGTCGGGTCATCAACTATGGTGATTGTAGGAGGTGGAATCTATGTCTAACTATTCGACTGGAGAACTCGCGAAATTATGCAATGTGACAACGCGAACGATTCAATATTACGATCGCAAAGGTATTTTGAAACCACAAGGATTTACAGAAGGAAAGCGTCGTGTGTATACAGAACAACAGCGACAAACATTAGAGTTAATCTTATTGCTTAAAGATTTAGGTTGTGCGTTAAGCGATATAGATATGTTGCTAAAAGGTGAAGGTACTTTGAAGACACTCAATACTTTACTAACTATGAAACAACAAGAAATTAATCAACAAGTCAAACAGCAACAAGCGGTATTAAACAAAATTAAAAATGTTCAATATTACGTAAATAAAGCGTCGACGTCTCCAATCACACATTTAAAAGACATAGAGCATGTCATGAGTAAATCAGCTGAAATGAAAAGTATTCGTCGTAACATTTGGATTAGTGCGGGTATTATAGGAATAATTCAATATTCTAGCATTATAAGTGCAATTTTGATGAAAAATAAATGGCCGTTTCTAATTGCGTTGCCGTTTATGATTGGATACGGCATTGGTGTTACTTTTTATTACCAACAAAAGGTTGCCTATTTATGTCCTAACTGCCAGCATATATTCTCACCATCTTTATGGCAAGTTATCAAAGCGAAACATACTGCTACAACACGTCGATTCGAATGTCCAAACTGTCATGAAACGCATTATTGCATTGAAGTACCTAAAGCGCATATGAGTACAGAACAATTAGAAATATCCCACATACAACATAACAATTAAATCATTCGTGTGATAGTGACCATTCCCTTTAAATTTACATTGAAAAGGGATGGTCACTATTTTAGTACGCGTAAAGAAAGCGCTTGCAAACGATTAAGAACTATATTAACATACTTGTATACAAGTATGTCGTGTAATGAAGGAGTGGCTTTGATGATGTATGGATATCCAGAGAAATGGTTGGAAGGTATGACAACTGGAGAAGGTATCGCGGCAGAATTACGCTTAGGTATTGTGAATGGTCACATAGCTGAAGGTACGTTACTCACTGAAAATCAAATGGCAAAGCAATTTAATGTGAGTCGTTCGCCAATTCGAGATGCATTTAAATTATTGCAACAAAATCAACTCATCCAATTAGAAAGAATGGGTGCACATGTGTTGCCGTTTGGGGAACAAGAAAAGAAAGAAATGTACGATTTGCGACTGATGCTAGAGTCTTTTGCATTTTCAAGAGTTAAAAATCAAGAGCGACTACCTATCGTAAAAGAAATGAAGAAACAACTTGAAATGATGAAAGTGGCAGTAAAATTTGAGGATGCAGAATCATTTACGAAGCATGACTTTGAATTTCATGAAACATTAATCAAAGCATCTAATCATCAATATTTAAACTCATTTTGGAGTCATTTAAAACCAGTAATGATGGCACTCGTTTTAACATCCATGCGACAACGTATGCAACAGAACCCGCAAGATTTTGAACGCATACATCATAATCATCAAGTGTTTATTGATGCAGTGGAACAATACGACAGTCAAATTTTGAAAGAAGCGTTTCACTTAAATTTCGACGATGTTGGTAAAGATATTGAAGGATTTTGGTTGAATTAAAATGAAAGAAAGAAGGATTTGTCATGAAATATATGATTGGTGTCGACATTGGAACGACGAGTACCAAGTCAGTCTTATATGATGAAAATGGAACATTCATCATGAAACATCAAATCGGCTATGATTTACACACACCAAACGTTGATGTCTCAGAAGAAAACCCAGATGAATTATTTGATGCGGTATTAATGACTATTAAATATGTTATGAGAGAATCCAAAGTTAATAAAGATGATATTAAATTTGTGTCATTTAGTGCGCAAATGCATAGCTTGATTGCGATGGATCAGAAACATCAAAGATTAACAAATAATATTACTTGGGCAGATAACCGCGCTGCAAAATATGCAACAGTAATAAATGAAGTGCATGATGGCAATGCGATTTATCAGCGAACAGGTACGCCTATTCATCCTATGTCGCCTTTAGTGAAAATTTTTTGGATGAAACATGAATGGCAAGATGTATTTCAACGTACTGCTAAGTTTGCAGATATTAAAACATACATTTTCTATCATTTATTTGATACATATATCATTGATTATTCAATGGCTTCCGCAACAGGGATGTTTAATTTAGAAACATTAGATTGGGATGTTGGGGCATTAGAATTGCTTGGTATTTCCAAGGAAATGTTGCCGGAATTAGTGCCAACAACGTACGTAATGAAAGGCATGAAAGAACGTTATGCAACATTAATGGGGCTTAATGAAGATACACCGTTTGTTATTGGTGCGAGTGATGGGGTCCTTTCTAATTTGGGTGTCAATAGCGTTGGTAAAGGAGAAGTTGCTGTCACAATCGGTACATCTGGGGCGATTCGTACTGTGATAGATAAACCGCGTACTGATTACAAAGGTAGAATATTTTGTTATGTCTTAACAGAGGACCACTACGTCATCGGAGGTCCTGTAAATAATGGTGGTGTCGTATTGAGATGGTTGCGCGACGAGTTGCTAGCGAGTGAAGTCGAAACTGCGAAACGTCTCGGTGTTGATCCTTATGATGTCTTAACTCAAATTGCAAAGCGTGTTAAACCAGGTGCAGATGGTTTAATATTCCATCCCTATTTAGCTGGAGAACGTGCGCCGCTTTGGAACGCAAATGCAAGAGGTTCATTCTTCGGTTTAACTTTATCTCATAAAAAAGAACATATGATTCGCGCTGCATTAGAAGGTGTTCTTTACAATTTGTATACCGTCTACCTTGCACTCATTGAAGTAATGAATGAAACGCCTAAGATGATAAAAGCAACAGGTGGTTTTGCGAAAAGTGAAGTATGGCGTCAAATGATGTCAGATATATTTGACACAGAGTTAGTGGTTCCTGAAAGCTATGAAAGTTCATGCTTAGGTGCCTGCGTGCTTGGACTTAAAGCTGTAGGTGACATTGAAGATTTTTCAATCGTTTCATCGATGGTCGGTGCTACAAATAATCATATGCCGTTTGAAGAAAATGTCGCTGTTTACCAAGAGCTCGTATCCATTTTTATCAATTTAAGTCGTTCTTTAACAGAGAATTATGAACAAATTGCAGATTTTCAACGCCAACATATGGCTGAAAATAAAACACAATAAATACGTCACTTAAGCATCTTAGATAAAGTTGTTGTGCCATGACTACTATATATTATGTGGAATACGTGCGCGACGACGGTGTTACATTCTATTGAAAAGAGAAAGAGGGGAATGTCATGTTTAACGAAATATGGCCGTTAATCAGTGTTGTTTTAGGTATCGTTATTTTATTAGTATTAATTATTGGGTTTAAATTAAATACATTTATTTCATTAATTATCACATCGATGATTACAGCGTTAATGCTAGGTATACCATTGACTAAAATTATGGAGACGATTGAGAAAGGGATGGGCAGTACGCTCGGCCACATTGCACTAATATTCGGTTTAGGTGCCATACTTGGGAAATTACTTGCTGATGGTGGTGGTGCAACTCGAATTGCAGACACGTTGATTCAAAAATTTGGTCAAAAACATGTACAATGGGCAATGCTTGTTGCAGCATTTATCGTCGGTATTGCATTGTTCTTTGAAGTAGGTTTAGTCTTACTGATTCCATTAGTATTTACAGTAGCAAAACGCGCAAATGTTTCAGTGTTAAAACTAGGACTACCTATGGTAACAGCTTTATCAGTGACACATGGCTTTTTACCACCACATCCAGGACCGGTAGTCATCGCAAAAGAATTAAAGGCAAATGTTGGAGATGTATTACTGTACGGAATGTTTATTGCCATTCCAGTTACACTCATTGCAGGACCTATATTTAACAAAGTTGCACAAAAAATGATTCCGTCTGCGTATACACGAGAAGGCGATATTTCAGCGTTAGGTGCACAAAAAGAATTTACGGATCAAGAGATGCCAGGATTTGGTATGAGTTTATTAACAGCAACATTACCAGTTATATTAATGTTAGTGTCTACGATAACGCAACTTGTAACTGGGCACGACAAACCTACAAATCTATTTGAATCTATCATTTATATGATCGGAACAGCAGGGACAGCCATGCTAATAGCAGTATTATTTGCAATCGTTACGATGGGATTAATGAGAAAGCGTAAGATGAATCATATTATGGAATCAGTGACGAATGCGATTTATCCAATCGGAATGATGTTATTGATTATTGGCGGTGGCGGTACATTTAAACAAGTATTAATTGACGGTGGTGTCGGAAATACAATTGCTAAAATGTTTGAAGGTACAGAGATGTCTCCAATTTTACTAGCATGGATTGTTGCAGCTGTGCTACGTATCGCATTAGGTTCGGCTACAGTAGCTGCGATTTCAACTACAGGTATTGTCTTACCATTATTACAATCATCAGATGTAAATGTTGCATTAGTTGTACTTGCGATAGGTGCAGGTAGTGTGATTTTGTCTCATGTAAATGACGCAGGATTTTGGATGTTTAAAGAATATTTTGGTTTAACTGTAAAAGAAACATTCTTAACATGGTCATTATTAGAAACGATTATTTCCGTTTCAGGTATCATCTTCATTCTATTCATCAGCTTATTTGTTTAACTAAATATTAAGTAAACGTGTTTTTAGGTAATTACAATATATTGCCTTGAAACACGTTTGTTTTTATGCGGAAAATCATCTGAAATAGTCAGAATCCGAACGATATAAAAAGTATATTGGGGATTTTAGTGTAATGAAAGGCGTTTCAAGACATGTTTTTGTGCGTATTGTACAGTCGGTAATTATGAAACACTTAGTATATTGTTTTAAATTAGATAATGATGAATTTAATTTTAAAAATAAGTATAAAAAATACAAGCCTTGTGTGACAAGGGTTTATGATGACTTGAATGCAATTTATAGGTATATTCCAAATAATAAAATTATCAATTAACATAAAATTAATGACAATCTTAACTTTTCATTAACTCGCTTTTTTGTATTGCTTTTAAAAACCGAACAATATAGACTTGCATTTATTAAGTTTAAAAAATTAATGAATTTTGCATTTAAAGGGAGATATTATAGTGAAAAACAATCTTAGGTACGGCATTAGAAAACATAAATTGGGAGCAGCATCAGTATTCTTAGGAACAATGATCGTTGTTGGGATGGGACAAGATAAAGAAGCTGCAGCATCAGAACAAAAGACAACTACAGTAGAAGAAAATGGGAATTCAGCTACTGATAATAAAACAAGTGAAACACAAACAACTGCAACTAACGTTAATCATATAGAAGAAACTCAATCATATAACGCAACAGTAACAGAACAACCGTCAAACGCAACACAAGTAACAACTGAAGAAGCACCAAAAGCAGTACAAGCACCACAAACTGCACAACCAGCAAATTTAGAAACAGTTAAAGAAGAGGTAGTTAAGGAAGAAGCGAAACCTCAAGTTAAGGAAACAACACAATCTCAAGACAATAGCGGAGATCAAAGACAAGTAGATTTAACACCTAAAAAGGCTACACAAAATCAAGTCGCAGAAATACAAGTTGAAGTGGCACAGCCAAGAACGGTATCAGAAAGTAAACCACGTGTGACAAGATCAGCAGACGTAGTGGACGCTAAGGAAGCGAAAGTGGAAACGGGTACAGATGTGACAAGTAAAGTTACAGTGACTGAAAGCTCTATCGAAGGACATAATAATACAAATAAAGTAGAACCTCATGCAGGACAAAGAGCGGTGCTAAAATATAAATTAAAATTCGAAGATGGACTAAAAAAAGGAGATTACTTTGATTTTACATTATCAAATAATGTAAATACCTATGGCGTATCAACAGCGAGAAAGTTACCAGAGATTAAAAATGGCTCTGTCGTAATGGCTACTGGTCAACTTCTTGGAGATGGAAAAATTAGATACACGTTTACAGATTACATTGATTATAAAGTGAATGTAACAGCAAATTTAAACTTGAATTTATTTATAGACCCTAGAATCGTTAAAAATAATGGTGAAGAAACACTTACTTCAAAATTAAATGGGAAAAATACTGAAAAAAAGATTGAAGTTGAGTATAAAGACGGAATTGGAAAGTATTATACAAACCTGAATGGGTCAATTGAAACATTTAATAAAGCGGATAATAAATTCACACATGTAGCTTACGTTAAACCGATAAATGGAAATAAATCTGAAAGTGTATCTATTACTGGTAGTTTGACACAAGGTAGTAATGTAAGTGGTGATTCACCCATTGTTAAAGTGTATGAGTATCAAGGTAAGGAAACGGATTTACCAAAGAGTGTTTCTGTAAACTTAACAGACAATTCGAAGTTTAAAGATGTTACAAGTGATATGCAAAATAAATTAACTGTGCAAGAAAACGGAAATTATCAGTTGAATCTAGAAAAATTAGATAAGACATATGTGATTCATTACACAGGAGAGTACTCAAAAGAAACAGATGAAGTTAACTTTAGAACTCAAGTATCTGCATATCCGGAGAATAGTTACAGATACTATTCTTATTATAATAATCACTATACATTAACTTGGGATAATGGATTAGTTTTATATAGTAATAAAGCTAATGGTGATGGAAAATATGGTCCAATCGTAGACTCCAATAACTTCGAATTCTCTGAAGATAGTGGTAATGGTTCTATCAGTGGACAATACGATGCGAAGCAAATTATTGAAACAGAAGAAAATCAAGACAATACACCGCTTGACATTGATTACCACACAGCTATAGATGGTGAAGGTGGTTATGTTGATGGATACATTGAAACAATAGAAGAAACGGATTCATCAGCTATTGATATCGATTACCATACTGCTGTGGATAGCGAAGCGGGTCACGTTGGAGGATACACTGAGTCCTCTGAGGAATCAAATCCAATTGACTTTGAAGAATTTACACATGAAAATTCAAAACATCACGCTGATGTTGTTGAATATGAAGAGGATACAAACCCAGGTGGTGGTCAGGTTACTACTGAGTCTAACTTAGTTGAATTTGACGAAGAGTCTACAAAAGGTATTGTAACTGGCGCAGTGAGCGATCATACAACAGTTGAAGATACGAAAGAATATACAACTGAAAGTAATCTGATTGAATTAGTGGATGAATTACCTGAAGAGCATGGTCAAGCACAAGGACCAGTCGAGGAAATTACTGAAAACAATCATCATATTTCTCATTCTGGTTTAGGAACTGAAAATG